>JBDOMS010000438.1:0-6046 GCA_039831735.1 Pirellulales bacterium | reverse complement strand
GAGATGACCAACCCAATGATTCAAGTCATCAATCGCAATGAAAAGGATGTTTTTGGGGTGTGCTGCGTAAACCATCCTATCATTTCCACATAATCCTCCAATCACAATAGCGATTACGGATATTCTCATACACCATTGATTCATCACGTGCGTCCTTTCTGAGTGCTACTAAAAACTTTCCTTTGTAACGCTGAGAACGTGTTCCATAGCGCACATGGTCAAGACACATTTTAT
Organism: Pirellulales bacterium; assembly: GCA_039831735.1. Taxonomy (GTDB): domain Bacteria; phylum Planctomycetota; class Planctomycetia; order Pirellulales; family UBA1268; genus CACORA01. The sequence goes on along the minus strand of JBDOMS010000438.1, from coordinate 5,812 downwards.
CGTACATATCACAAATCAGATACGTGGCTATTAGGTTCAGGAAAAGCGTTATAAAAAAATTTTATCTTGAAATATCTGAACAGTTGCAAAACGTTTTCATCACGGAATGCCACACAATCGACAAAGAGAAATGACTGCTTGGTACTTTTTGACCGGATAAAAACGTTTTTATTGCCTGAAGTCGATGCTTAAGGAGAGATACGATCTGGCTCTCGCACACTATTTCCTTTTTGGCCTTTGAGTTTATCTCCAAGATCAAGACGTGCTCGTTCTGCAATGTGCTCAAGACGCATAACGATATCTGGATGATCTTCAGATACATCCTGTGTTTCACTTGGGTCTTTTTTTAGATTGAAAAGAGTCTGTTTTAGTTTTTCTTGGTTGTATCGACCGGGAATCCCATCCTTTCCCAGAGTCTGTCCTTTCATGGTTCGGTAGCTATGAGGGAAGAATAGTTTCCATTGCCCCTCTCGGACTGCCTGGAGTTCATTGACCTTGTAGTAGAATAGGTAGACATCTGTATCAGAGGGTTGTCGAGTCTTACCAAAAAGAATGTCCAAACGATCATGTCCATCGATTCGTTTCCCGTGAAGTCTACAAGAGCCTTTCCCATCTTCCGCAAGAGGTTTTCCTGTTAACCGTGCAATTGATGGCAGGATATCGATCGTCATGAGGGGCTCATCACTCACCGTGCCAGCAGGAATACGCCCTGGTAGTCGTGCAACAAAAGGCACGCGAACACCTCCCTCAAATGTTGTACCCTTCCCTTCCCGCAAAGGACCTGATGTCCCGGCATGATTCCCGTACGAGAGCCATGGGCCGTTGTCACTCGTGAAGACAATAAGGGTGTCATCAAGATGACCTGTTTTCTCAAGTGCCTTCATGACAGCACCAACAGACGCATCAATTTCTGAGATTACATCCCCATATAGTCCACCAGGATTTTTCCCTTGAAAGTCCTCACTGGCAAAGAGTGGTACATGAGGCATCGAATGCGCGAGGTAGAGAAAAAATGGTTGCCCGTTGGTATTCGTTCCGGCTTTTTCAATAAATCGAACTGCTCTTCTTGTATATCGCTTCGTAAGCGTCTCCTGATCTTCAGGAGTCACTTCGCTATCAATGATTTTATCGTTTTCTACGAGTGGTAAGGGAGGATAGGTTCCTGGCTTGGCCTGTGGATGGTGGGGCCACATGTCATTTGAGTACGGTAAACCAAAATACTCATCAAAGCCATGATGTGTTGGAAGGAATTGTGCATGATGGCCAAGATGCCATTTTCCGACCATTCCCGTTTGATATCCACGCTCCTTGAGAAGTTCAGCCAACGTTGTTTCCGAGGCTGCTAAGCCATGTGTATTTTTTGGGCCCAACGCACCGTGAATCCCCAGACGGTTGGGGTAGCAACCAGTGAGAAGAGCAGCTCGTGAAGCAGAGCACACGGGCTGGGCAACATGGAAATCCGTCATACGTATTCCCTCACGAGCCAAGCGATCGATATGAGGGGTGGCCGCATATTTTCCACCAAAACAGGCTGGGTCACCGTACCCCATATCGTCTGCGAATATGATGACGACATTGGTCTGTTTCTGGTCGGTGGCAGCACGACCAGAACGAGTTTTCAAATTGCCCTTCCCTGAATCTTTCTTTTGTTTTGCTGGTATTTTCTTGGCAGCCTGTGAGAGCTGCCCGTCACTCGCAGCTAACTGTATGCATTCGTCATTAATGGCATTCCACTTTTGCTCAAGCTTGGCAACTGTATGTGGATGCACAGCAGCCACATCTTGGGTTTCTGTACGATCATGGGAAAGGTCATACAATTCCCACGGCTCGTCCTTTGCAGCCACAAGCTTCCAATCTCCATGGCGAACTGCTCGATGTCCACCATGGCACCACCACAGACTCTCGTGAGGAGGTGGGGCAGCAGGATTTGTGAGGCATTGAGCAAAGCTTTTTCCTTGCATTGGATACGGCTCGTCCCCATTGCCTGCTGAAATCGCACCCGGAACACCGGCAAGTTCAAGAACTGTTGGAGCAATATCAATAACATGTACCGGCTGCGTCCGAAGAGCGCTCTTTGATGAAATTCCATCTGGCCAGTGTGCAATCCAGCTCGTTGCAATACCTCCTTCGTGAACCCACGTCTTATGACGACGGAATGGAGTATTTGCACAACAAGAAAAGCCTGGACCAAGACAGAGATACGTACCTTGCGCCCCAGGAGGCAGTGCAGAATCATGCCCCTTACCACGAACCATAATTTCCGCCGATGCACCATTATCACTCAGTGCAAGAATGAGGGTATTTTCCATCGCACCCATCACCTCAAGCTGAGAGAGGATGTTCCCAATTGCACGATCCATCATCTCAATCATTGCTGCGTGGATAGCCATTTTTGTGGCCTGAAACTCTTTTTGTTCTGACGAAAGCTTTCTCCAAGGCAACGGTCGATTCACCTCACCTGCACCCAATGTCTTGATGGCTTCAGGGAAGTCATATGGGGGTCCGACGTCTGGTTCCATTGAAGACAAATCTGATTGAATTATTCCTCGCTCCACAAGTCGCTGATACCTCGCCTGCCTCAAGACATCCCATCCCGCCAGATAACGATCTTTGTATTTGGCAATAACATTCTGGGGAGCGTGAAGAGGAAAATGTGGGGATGTAAAAGCCACATAGCTGAAGAAGGGTTGATCGGCATGATTGAGAGCATGCTGTCGAAGACTCTCTACAGCATGTGCACCGACTTCAGTGGTCACATAAAAATCTTTTTTTTCCTCAATAGGCTGCCCATCAACGGATATACCTTTTGGATCAAAAAAATCATTTTGACCTCCTTCAATCCGCAAGGAATGGTGAAATCCTTGTTGGCGAGGATCACCATCAACATGCCACTTTCCAGAGTGATAGGAGCGATAGCCAGCTGATTCAAGGCGTTCCGGAAGCAGCTTCGCCCATGCGGGTCGTTTTCCTCGCCCACCACCCTGAATGCCCGGTGATGAATCACGGCGAATTGACTGCGCATAGTAGCCAGTCAAAAGTGCTCCTCGTGTTGGCCAACATCTGGCAGTGTTATAGCCCTGAGTAAACCTGAGGCCGTTATACGCAAGACGATCAAGATTTGGTGTATCAATTTCTCCCCCATAGCACCCGGCATCCGAGAACCCCATATCATCAGCTAAAATAATGATTACGTTGGGTTGTGTTATTGCCTGTGTCGCATGTGACGATGGTATCCAGCATGTCACAACACTCACAAAACACAGACTTCTTACGCACTGCGTCAAAGTCATTTTCTCTTCCTTTTCTTTTCTTCGAATACGATTGAAGGATTCAATGGATCATACAGACACTTACTGCGACTCGACCAAATATCCATGATCATTCTCTCAACATGTCAATGAATGCTTGATAGGCAGCTTTGCGTTTATCACGATCCATCGAACGAATCTCTACGAGTGATGGTCGAAGAGTTGTCGACCAATTCGGTTCGTTTCTCATCTTCTCATCTGCCTGAGCTCGTAACACATCATGATTGTCTCCAAGAGCGATGGCAGCCGCCGGAAGGACACTCCGAACATACTCGTTTGACTGAATAGTCGGATTTGGTGCACTTGGAGCATCACTCTGGCCAAGAGCCCAACGAATGCCAGATAGGATGTGCGACTGAAAGACATCGTTTTCCCATGTCGCTGCATTGTGCCCTAGATTGGTGTAGAAGACACGACCTTGTCCGTATGTACGAATCCATGATACCGGAACATGCCACGGTTCTTGTGGCGAACTGGCTGCCATGTCTATGGAGAGCAACACTCGAAGATCTGAAGGGTTGAAACGGGTATCGTACTGATAAATTTCATCTTTCCAGCGAAAACGCTCTGGAAACATGTTGACGACAGGGTGATTGATCTCATGATTCACAAAACCATGTTCCCCGCCTCCACCCCATGGGTGTCCAGCAAAACTCCCACCTATCATTTCAACATACGCATCGGAAGACTTCAGCGTATCAGTCGCAGCATGCATGCCGATAAAAGCTTTCCCGGACTTCAGCCAGTTGAGGAAACCCTGAAGATCTGGAATCGGAAGATTGCCGGTTGTGTTAACAAACATCACACCGTCAATCCATTCTAATGTTGATTCTTGAAAGGCTGTTGCAAATTGATCCTTCAGTGTTTGCTGCCACGGAGCATCCTTCAGCTGAAAAGATTTTTTTGCCTCTTCAAAGGCGTCTTGCTGTTTTGCCCACTCCGTGTCGGTGGTTGTGGGCGTGCGTTTCGGTGCTCGCGGTCGTGATGGACGGCCTGCAGGGAGACGCAAAAATGTAGGATGAAAAAGTCCACTTTCCCGTCCAATTTTTTCAAGGACTGGCTCAGCTGATTCGATGGATCCATGACGAAAACCAGTGGTAACCGTGACCACTAAAAGACGTACTGGCTGCGATGGCTGTGCGCCCTCAAGTGATTGCAGATCCATTGCAAGAACAGTGAGGTATACCCACAGTAAAAAAAGCTTTGTGCGCATAGAATTGAGCCTCCGAGTTCTTCCGTGTGTATCAGATATCTTTGCCGATGCACCATAAAGCGTCATGGGTGCGAACAAGGATCTTTCCCCCAACGCAGACGGGTGTTGCAACAGTCATTTCCTCAATATTCCCAGAACCAACATCTGTAAACAGTGCTGGCGTATGACGCGTCGTAGGAAATCCCAAAATCCATGATGAGCCATCCTCGCGAGTGACAATCACTTTCTTATCAACGATAATTGGTGACGCACTATAGGCATTACGATTTTTAGGAAGATCTTTCTTTGCAATGGTCTTACCGGTCCGTGTCGAAATGCATTCGAGTCTACCCTTGTCCGTACACACAACTGCCTCAGACCCCCGAACCGCCGGTGTTGGCACATCTGCACCAAGATCATCGCGCATCCATGCAATGTGCGTCTTGGTCACATCTCCACGACCACCACGACGAATTGCTGTAAGCGTTTTGCCACGTGCATAGGGAGCTATGATGAGATCATTCGCTGCAACGGGTGATGCAATCGAACGAAAGAACTTTTCATTGTTAGGATTGAGTCCACCAACGCGCCAAAGCTCTTGGCCATTCAATGCATTATGAGCCGTTACATGATCGGCACCCAATACAACGATCAGTTCTTCAGGCTCATCAAGTTTTGAGTCTCCCGACAACACGATTGGTGTTGAGTAGCTCTGGGCTGCCTCCTCAGGAGCACCGAGATTACGGTCTGCTTTCCAAAGAAGCTCACCGGTTTTTCTATCCAACGCTACTATATAACTCGGCCCCGTTTGCATGACAGCAACGACAACTGAATCCCTCGTTAGAACCGGTGACGTACCCAAATCCCACCACAAAGTATCTTCTCCAAACCGATCCTGCAGATTTGTGATCCAAATCACTTCACCATCTTGAAGACGAAGACAGGCAAGCTCACCACTTTTGTAATAGACCCAAACGTGCTCCCCATCAGTAAGTGGTGATGAATTGCAACCGGTTGCCTTCTTATGCTTTCCTGGCCGCTCAGGGCCAAGCTTTCGTTCCCAGAGTTTCTTCCCATTGAAATCAAAGCAGATTGCCGTGTCACGCCCATCGACACCACACGTAATCACGATTTGATTTTCCCATACGGCAGGTGTACTGGCTCCTAGTCCGGACAACGGAACACGCCAGATGATATTGTTTGTTTGACTCCAAGACGTTGCATACCCCGAACCAGTGGCACGTCCATCAAGTGTTGGACCCCTCCAATTGGGCCAATTGTTAACTGCGTCGTGGTGATCTGTTGTTTTTTT
>JBDOMS010000693.1:0-6060 GCA_039831735.1 Pirellulales bacterium | reverse complement strand
CAGCGTGACACACAACATCCCGTTCAGAATAAAACTCACGAAAAACACTGTCTGAGAGTCGATCACTCTCCATCCATGCCCAGAGCTCAAGCTTATTGCTAGGCACAGTAATGAAGTAACAAGTAAGGTCATAGCTAGTGAAGGCATTCATCCCACTTCCACCGGCTTTCGTGTAAACCTGATCGAATTCATCCTTGACAATCGTTGCTGCCTCGGCACCGGCATCACCGCGGCCTTGTTGAGCCCGAATCAATGCATCGAGTTTGCCTCGCAGCACCCTCAGCTCCTGGGTGTCATTGAGAGGATTCCACGGGTCGTCAATCTCGCCACGAAAAAATCGATCGTATTGCTTTGTCCATATGATTGTATTGATCTCATCACGTATGCGTTTTTGCTCGAATCGATAATCGGCATCTTTTGAAGGATTACGTGTACCGATCGTATCCGTGCCTTTGAACATCATGTGCTCAAAAAAGTGACTGATCCCAGTAATGCCCGGTCGCTCATTGACACTGCCAACTCGGGCAACCCAGCCAGCGCTGACTACGTTTGGTTGATCAGCACGCGGAACAAGCAAAAATTGCATGCCGTTCGGGAGACGAAACTCCTCAGCCTCAACTTTCTGCCCTTGCACCTCGTGACCTGTAAAAATAACCGCACATATTGCGCACACAGAAACAAGGACACCTTCTCGAAGAATCATTGGTATTCAAAACTCCTTGTGATAGAAAACCGATTCCGCTCACTATACGCTGTATACTGTATGCACCGCAGGGCATTTTCGACAAAACTATTTCAGTGACTGCTTTTCATTTGAGACAGGAGCCTCTGCGGACAAGAGCAGCAACATTCGATGAAATCTCTGGAAAACTCACTTTCTTCATTTCCGTCAATGAGTTCTTTTAAGACTTCAGTGGAAGCCCCTAGCTTGTTTCGAAGACTATTGTTCGTCCTTCATGCAGGAACACCCGATCCTCAAGCACCATTCTTACTGCCTTGGCAAGTACCAACTTTTCAACATCACGTCCTGCCTGAGCCATTCGCTCGTGGGTAAATGTGTGATCAATGTGAATGACATCTTGTGCGATAATTGGACCATCGTCGAGTTCAGCCGTCACGATATGTGCTGTGGCTCCAATGATTTTGACTCCGCGCACAAATGCCTGACGGTATGGACTTGCACCAGCAAAGGCGGGGAGAAATGAGTGATGGATGTTGATAATTCGCTGTTCGAAGCGATTGACAAACTGTTCTGATAGCACCCGCATATATCGTGCGAGAACGATGACCTCTGGTTTATACCGATCAATTATCTCTATAAGACTTCTTTCATGCTCTTCACGAGTCACACCTTCGTGCGTCACACAGTGAAACGGAACACCAAATCGTTCAACAAGACTCCGAAGATTCTCATGATTTGCAATCACGCCAACTATTCGGCCAGGTAAATCCCCAACGGCATCGAGAAGAAGCAATTCACCAAGACAATGCGGCTCACGAGTTGCACAAATGAGAATCGGCTTGCGATCTGAACGAACAACTCGAACGCATGCCTCCTTTGGAAGAACCCCTTTCAGCTGGGTTTGGATATTCTCCATCAGCACATCACTACCATTCACGCCAGCTGGCTCAAACACCTTCGCACGGAAAAAAAAATGGCCCGTATGTGTGTCCACAAACTCCTGATTACTGTGAATATTGAGCCCCAACTCTGACAGCACTCCTGTGATTTTGAAAATGAGACCTACCTCATCTGGACAATCAACCAAGACGATGGATGGATTCCCAGGATGTGATCTATGTGCTTGTGCGTGCATATCACTTCTATATGAGACAAAACTGTAATCGAGGGAAAGGCCGTAAAGTCCCTCACAAAAACCCCTGTATAATTGCTAATATCTCAAGAATCTGCACATCACCTCAAGACTTTGAACCCAGCTTTGGAGGAATATGTATCCCGTCAACTCTCTGACAATACCTTATAAACAGTGGTTTTTTGAATATTTCCATGCGTTATTCGGCCTCAAATCACTTGGGATCACACGGATGGTCAGTCGATCAAAACCCGGTGCCGAGGAGCCTTTCAACATCTTGCATGCCGGTGCCGAATCCCTAAACTAGAGCGTTTTGCGGTTTCGACCAGCCGCTAGCGTAGCTCAATTGGCAGAGCAGCTGATTTGTAATCAGCAGGTTGCGGGTTCAAGTCCCGCCGCTAGCTCAGCACGACGAATCCGGAGGCCGGTGCGTGGAGTCTTCTCGACAGATCGAGAGTCGCCCAACCTTCCTTTCCCTTGACCGCTTGATCGTTCAATTTTATCCACAACACTTTTACATGAAGGCCAAACGCACACCATTCATTCAAGCAAGGGGAGTTTCCCGAGCGGTCAAAGGGGTCAGACTGTAAATCTGATGGCTTCTGCCTTCGCAGGTTCGAATCCTGCACTCCCCAGTCATGTCCTTTTCCGTCGCGGGTGTAGCTCAATGGTAGAGCAATAGCCTTCCAAGCTAAAGATGAGGGTTCGATTCCCTTCACCCGCTTTCAACAAACAGGAACTTCGATTCACATCAAACAAAATACTGAATAGCCCAAAATGCCATTGGCCTCACGGTCTCAGCCGCTGCTGTAGCTCAGTTGGTAGAGCACGTCCTTGGTAAGGACGAGGTCATGGGTTCAAGTCCCATCAGCAGCTTTATGAATACAACGCACTGTAATACAAATAAATAACAAGATGACGAAACACTTCGCTCGGGGCGTGCCCGGGCAAAAGATAATGTTTTTATAGAGGTTTTGGCAGGCATTTGTTGCCTGTGTTTACTAACGAGGAAGATCGAGGAAAAGATGGCAAAGGAAACGTTTGAACGGACAAAGCCCCACGTGAACGTCGGCACGATTGGTCATATTGACCACGGGAAGACCACTCTCACCGGCGCCCTGGTTGCCGTTCAGGCTGCTAAGGATCTCGCCGTTGCAAAAAGTTACGCAGATATTGCCAAGGGTGGTACTGTTCGTGACGAAACGAAGACTGTGACAATTGCTGTGAGTCACGTTGAATACGAAACTGACAAACGCCACTACGCCCATATTGACTGTCCAGGCCATGCTGACTTTGTCAAAAACATGATTACAGGAGCTGCCCAGATGGACGGTGCCATTCTGGTGGTCAGTGCTGCTGACGGCCCGATGCCTCAGACTCGAGAGCACATTCTGCTAGCCCGTCAGGTTGGTGTTCCTGCACTCGTTGTCTTCCTCAACAAAGTTGACCTTGTGGATGATCCAGAACTGCTTGATTTGGTGGAAATGGAAATCCGTGAACTGCTTTCAAAGTACGGTTTCCCGGGTGATGATATTCCGATTATTCGTGGAGCAGGAAAGCCTGCCTATGACAACCCATCTGACGCAGAGGCAAGCAAATGCATTTCTGAGCTGCTTGACGCTGTGGACAGCTACATTCCTGAGCCTGAGCGCGATACAGATAAACCGTTCCTCATGGCTATTGAAGATGTCTTCTCAATTGAAGGACGCGGTACCGTCGCAACAGGACGTATTGAACGAGGCGAAGTAAAGTCAGGCGACGAAGTTGAAATTGTTGGCCTCAAAGAGGAGTCCGAAAAGACGACCTGTACAGGCGTCGAAATGTTCAAGAAGATCCTTGAAAAAGGACAGGCTGGTGACAATGTAGGGTGTTTGCTGCGTGGTGTGGCTCGCGATGATATTGAGCGAGGTCAGGTGCTGGCCAAGCCAGGATCAATCAAGCCTCACAAGAAGTTTGAGTGTGAAGTGTACGTGCTTTCAAAGGAAGAGGGTGGTCGGCACACTCCATTTTTTGCTGGATACCGGCCGCAGTTCTACTTCCGTACAACTGACGTAACTGGCTCAACAAAGCTGTTGGGTGGCGTTGAGATGTGCTCGCCAGGTGACAACGTGAAAATGGAAGTCGAACTCATGGTTCCGATCGCCATGGACGAAGGCGTGAAGTTTGCCATTCGTGAAGGCGGAAAGACTGTCGGCTCAGGAATTGTCACGAAAATCCTTGACTAGCAGGAGTCGCTATTCAGAAAAAGTATTGAAAAATTAGGGGGGGGCGGGCGTCCCGCTCCCCTCGCCCGAAGGGGCGTAGCTCAACTGGCAGAGCGCTGGTCTCCAAAACCAGAGGTTGCGAGTTCGATTCCCGCCGCCCCTGCTCGAGACTGAGAAGAGAAAGATCGAATGGCAGGTTCATCACAACGACAACTTGAACGGAGAGGCTTTTTCCGTGAACTCCTTAGGGCTTCGGTCTATAAGCGTTCGCAGGGTCGGGCTACTCGTCAACTAACGTTTGCGGCTCTCGCTGGCACATTGGCGATTGCGGTTTGGCGTTTATCACAACTGCTTCCGCTTTGGTTTGCTGGTAGCCCTGGGGCAGGCCAGCCAGATGTTGGTGTTGTTCGATTTTTGGTGCCAGGCGCATTGCTTGCAACTGGTGTCTGGATTTGCTTTCGAATTGTAAACGTGCCGCGTTTTGCTGATTTCTTGATTTCTGTTGAATCGGAGATGGCCAAGGTGTCTTGGCCAACATGGGATCAGGTTTTCCGCAGTTCTATTGTGATTATCGTCTTAATGTTTGCATTGGCTGGCATTCTCGCCGGCTATGATCTGTTCTGGTGGTTTGTTCTCCGTGCTCTGCAAGGGTTCGGTTGATCTTTTTTGCTTTTTATGTCTTTGAATCGGTGACAACTATGACCCACGCTTCCCCTGACGAACCACTTGATAATGGTATTCCTGAGGGTGACGCTTCCGCAGAAGCAGCGCCTGCCTCCGAGGCATCTGGTGTTGATTCTGAGGACCTGATCCCATCAGACGATACGACCGAGGACTTTGATGACGACGATGATGGACCCGTAGAACTTGACGACCCTTTTTCTGGAAGTGAAGACGCTTCTCCTGTTGAAATGTCTGGCGAGGAAGAAGAAAAGCCCGTCGGCGACATGCAGTGGTACATTCTCAAAGTTCAGAGTAATCGTGAGGACTCCGTACGCGATGCACTAATCCGACGAATTTCTATGCAAGGCATGGATGGTTGGTTTGGAGAGGTGATTGTTCCCAAAGAGCAGGTCTCTGAGTTCAAAAGTGGCAAAAAACGTGTCGTGTGGCGGAAACTCTACCCTGGATATATTCTGGTGAACATGATCTTGAACGATGAAACTTGGTATCTCGTTCGAGAAACTGGTGGTATCGGTGACTTCACAGGTTCAGCAGGGCGTCCAAGCCCAATGCTCCCTCAAGACGTTGCCAAACTCCTCAATAAATCTGAGGAGAAAGCCGACGAAGCACCTCGTCTGAAGATTGCCTTCAAGAAAGGTGACCGTGTCAAAATCAATGAAGGTACTTTTGAAAACTTTGAAGGAGAGGTCGAGGGTATTGACGAGGCAAATGGTCGCGTCACTGTTATGCTCAGTATTTTCGGTCGTTCGACTCCGGTTGATATTGAGTACTGGCAAATCGAAACAGTTTGAATTTTTGGAAAGACAGCTTTGATATACAACGAGTATTGAGGCCTTAGAGAGTAGGAATGCGTCAATGGCAAAACAGATGGTTGGGCAAGCGAAGTTTCAGGTTCCAGGTGGGCAGGCAACACCAGCGCCACCTGTTGGTACTTCGCTAGGGCGATTTGGAATTAATCTCGGTCAGTTTGTTCAACAATTCAACGATCGCACTCGAGATGCTGCTGGCATGGCGATTCCTGTTGTGGTGACTGTGTACAATGATCGATCTTTTGATTTCATCACGAAGAGCCCGCCGGCTGCTGCATTATTGAAAAAAATGGTCGGTCTGGCCAAAGGTTCTGGCGTTCCAAATAAAGATAAAGTAGGCACTGTCACGAAAGCCCAACTTGATGAAATCGTAAAACTCAAAGGAGCTGATCTTCAGGCTCGTGACACCGACCATGCGAGACGTATGATTGAAGGCACGGCACGAAGCATGGGGATTACTGTTGAGGAATAGCTTCTCTTTTTGTCATACGACTTACTCAAATCACTAGAAGGATTGCGACCGTGTCAATTACCAAACGAATGAAAACT
>JBDOMS010000281.1:0-6061 GCA_039831735.1 Pirellulales bacterium | reverse complement strand
GTGGTGTGGGTGAGGACATACGCGGAGTGCTGTTTGGGACATAATACTCAACATATCCGAGCATCATTTCTTCATACGTCTGTTCACCCCATCGTACCGTTGCGGCAGGGTCGGGGTTCGCGGGGTTTGCAGAGGAATTGTCATACCATGCAGTAAACTGCAATGTGTCTCCGGCAAGAAATGTTTTTGGTTCAGAGTATCGGTAGAGAAGTTGCCAGTTAAAATCGTAGTGAGGAATGTCTAAAAGAAGTTCGTTGTTACCATTGCTGCCAATGATTTCATAGCGACAGGCTGTTCCGCGAAGGTGCATGTGTGGCAAAAATCCAAGAACCGTCACATCGACAGGAAGTTTTATGGAAGCTTCTTCTTGATGCCGGGAGGCACCAGGTGGAATGGTAATCCTGTGATTGGAGATTCCGCGAACGCGGACCTCATGATCAGGGGGCGTTTTTGCGAACACAACACCAAGCCGAGTCTTATCTTCTGTAGCCGTGCCATTCGGTGTGTAGTGCATCTGAAAAACAAGCCGTGCTCCTTTTGGCAGGTAGCGAGCATATCCATCTGGGTAGGCCCAGACTGACTGCCCCGGCACATACCCTGCCCATAAGCCATTTTCTTCCTGTTGCGATCGACCCCTCTTTCTGTCACCCGGTTCTTGCACTGAAACAATAACATGATGAACGACCTCACGATTCCCCGGTTGTATTTCAATGGCCTGAACCCATTTGGGTTCATCAAGATGCGTCTCAACAGTAATGTATTGATACGGCATGATCCCAGTTGCCTTCACAGACACTGGCTTTTGGAACTCCCACACTTTATCCGGAGTGCCAATACTCCAATCAGATGGAAACGCAACCATTGCTGGGGCGTTTTTCTCATTTCCGGCAGGCTGTCCTCCGCCAAGCCATTCAAGCAGTGCCTCGCGATCATCGGTCGCAAGCGATCGGTCATTTGACCAAATCAGTTTATGCTCAATTGATTGTTGTGCATCTGATGACGAAGGATAATCAGCAAACCAGGGTGGCATCGTTTTGTTTCGAACGACTGTTTCAATCATGCCGGCGTGCGAGACAACATCTTCTAGCGTTTCAAGGGGAAAAGGGCCAATGCCTCCATCACGATGACACTCGAGGCAATGACGCTGAAGAATTCGGGTGATTTGTCCATAATAGGTGATGGAAGTGGTGTTGCCTTGCGCAGCATCAAAGTGCAAGTCACATCCAGGAGCATCTGTTGCTGCCACAAAAGACATTTTTCCATCGAGAATTGCGGCAATGGCGTCTGAGAGGTAACGGTGGCGTGGAGCATCTAATGCATATCCGAAGCCATACTGATCATCAACAGCACCATGGAATAAGATCGTGCCATGAGCATCCAAAACAATCGCGTCAGTCGTTGTTTTTCCACCAAGTTTTCGCGTCAGGTAGCCATCTTCGTCATGAACGTAAATGGCGTGGGTTGCAGATGCAGCAGCAGACTTCATTTCATCAACGCTGTCTGTTGCAATGGGATTGACCAATACATATTGCACGCCGGGGGGAGCTTTTTCTGCCAGTGATGCAAGCGTTGGAAGATACTTGCGACTGAGTGGACAGGATGTGCTCGTAAAGCAGAATACCGTCAGGCGGGTATTGTCATGCACACTATTGAGAGTATGAATTTGGGTATCGATATCTGCAAATTCAAACGACTCAACAAAGTCTCCAACGCCATGATCAGCGGGCTTGAGGAGTTGTGGCCCCTGACGGATTGGACGAGTGGCAAACGATGGTGGTCCAGCGACCACGCTGAGAATTGCAAGGAAGCAGAATAGATACTTACACATAATGTAGAAACTCATCCCGAGAAAATAGAAGGTTACTATGCATGAGTTGATCAGACTTGTGGCTGGGTGTCTTCTATTTTCTTTAACGTGCAGGTGCAATAGAAGTTGCGTAGAGTACAGCCTGCATAGGGGGGACTCATGCGAATAGGTCGGATCAGATCTTCTAGTACAGTTGGTCCTTCCTGAATTTTCTACATGCTGCCTCAGCTTCTTTCCATTGTCCAGCTCGTATCATCGCGATGATGGAATCGTAGGCGTGTCGTTCGTTGTCATGCACGGCACCGTGAGCCACATCATTGTCTATGGCCATTGCAATCTGGTCGACGTGGTCGAGATTACGGCTACTTGCTGCTGTAAGCAGTGCTGCTGAGTAACGAAGGTTCTCAAAGGGGACCTGCGGAGCGCGAGAACAGCCTGCGACAGCCCCAAGCATGAAGGCGAGGACAAACGGCCAATACGGATGTTCTGTTTGCAGGAACTGAGCGAACTGGTTGCAATATTTTGACACAGCATCTTTCTCCTACGGCAAGGTTTCTATCTCATTACCATTGATGCTGCAGGCTGCTGCCCAGACAAGGTGATTTACAGTCGCTGTTACAAACCGAACACTTCCATCCCCAAGTACAACGTTTGATCCTGACGGATGTTCTGAAAACATTTGACATACGTGGCTCAGAGGATCGTTTGGGGGATGAATCACGTAGAGTTCAGAAGCAGCCGGACCACTATGCGTGAGGACGAACGTGGCTGCACAGTCTGGAGTTGTTCCAACGAGCGTCTTGAAGAACTCTGTTGGATGGCTAAACCCTCCCGGTACAACACCAGCCCAGGATTTCTGAGATAAGGCCTGTGAGTGTTCACCGAGAAAAACTGTCTTGGAAAGCCCATCACTAATTTCAGAAGGTTTGAGTCGAGAGTTTCGATAGAGCGGCCCATTTGCAATCGATTTCCAACTCGTTGTAGGTGCCATTCCCCAGGGTTCTTCATGTCCTGCGTTGGCTACGTAGTCACTCCGACCGAGTGTAAGTTTTGGAGACAACGGTGTGCCAGACTCATCGACCACCACAAACGGTTCGCGTGATCCCGTTGAGGAAGCACACAAAAATAATGAAAGTTGCTTTCCAACAACAGCGGCATTGTCAGGATGATTGACACCCTTTCCCTTCTGATTATTTGTTTCGTATGCGGCTGCTATGTTCATCATTTCACCAAACGGTGCGATCGCCATGCCCCAACCAGTACCAGGACCAGCATCCCAGGTTGCTGGATCACGGTTGCTTGCAGATGAGTTTGATTCGTAGCCCGACGGAAAAAAACCATGGGCATCAAGGTGACCATGCAATGCAAGCCCCAGTTGACGTAAATTATTGCTGCATTGGCTCCGGCGAGCCGCCTCGCGGGCGGATTGTACAGCCGGCAGGAGTAATCCAGTCAGGACACCAATAATGGCAATCACAACCAGCAATTCTACAAGGGTGAATGCTGCGAAACCGTTCTGAAATGTATATGTTCGACGCAAAGGCATGTGAAAACTTTTGATTCATCAAAATATAGAGTTTGATGAATCAAAAACAAGTTTTAGGGAGTTTTTGGCGTCATTTACCGCAAAATCCCGTAGGCTTCTGCACGGTCTGGTCCATCTCAACGCCACGAAAAGATTGCGATTCTAGCCGAATGCTCAAGGTGTAATGCCCTCCTCTCCATGATTCATTTGCGAACAACATTCCGCATGGTGTGATGTACGAAGGCCCTCGATGAGGTACCCTAAGATCATTGTGTGCTGTCAGTTCTCAATGTCCTGAGCATGCATGGTATCAATCATAAAGCAGCGGGTGAGGGGGAAACTGCATGCGGCGTCCAGTGGAGAAGTGCGTTTCTGTGAACCACACGAGATTGTTTGTTTGGGGCGTTCTCGTATCAAGGCTGTGGATTACTGGTGTTTTCTATGTGATGAGTACCAATCTGTCTTTGGGATCTCAGCAGGACCTTCGTCCAAACATTCTGTTTATTTACACAGATGATCAATCGCATCGCACTGTGAATTGTTATCCAGAATCCCATGACTGGGTGCGAACTCCCAACATCGATAGGCTTGCACAAGAAGGTGTTCGTTTCCATCGTGCCTACATTGGTGCCTGGTGTATGCCTTCTCGGGCCACCATGCTTACAGGTCTCCATCAGCATGGTATTGAGTCAATGCGCATGGAAGGAGTGTATCCAGGCAGTACGTATGATCCTTCCAGATGCCCGTTCTGGCCACATGTGTTTCGTCAAAATGGATACTTCACCGCACACATAGGAAAATGGCATACCGGTACTGACGCGGGATTTGGTCGAGACTGGGACGCTCAAATTGTCTGGAACCGTCCCCGCTTTCCTGAAAATGCAATTCACTACTACGATCACCAGATGACCACGTTCAATGGAGGAGAGCCCCGACTTGTTGAGGGATATACCACCGATAATTACACCAACTGGGCAGTAAATTTTATCAATGGAGATGGACGCGACTCTGATAAGCCTTGGTGCTTGTGGCTTTGTTATGGCGCCGTTCATGGGCCATTTACACCTGCAAGTCGCCATCAACATGCGTACGCAGGTGTTGACATTGAAGTACCTCAAGACGTTTACCCTCCTCGTCCAGGAAAGCCTCAGTATGTCGATTCGATGGAGTTTTGGACTCCAGGAAAAAATGGAGAGCCAGTTGAGCGAAAGGTTCGCGAACAGGCGCCGGTTGCGATGAAAGACATGCCTGGTCGGCCACTCAAGGAGTGGGTCCGTCAATACCAACAAGGAGTTCTGGCCATTGATGAGGGCGTGGGCCGGTTGATGGAGGCGCTTCAGAGAACAGGACAAGATGACAATACATTTGTTGTGTTCACATCGGATCAGGGTTTCGCGTGGGGGCAGCACGGCTTCAAAACGAAAGTTGCGCCATATGATGCAACCGTCGCAGCGCCGTTGATCATTCGCCCGACAGAGAAAGATCGGAAGAACGTCGCAGGTCGAGTTGTTTTAGATCCCGTGAGCGGTGTTGATCTCCCTCCCACATTTTTTGCTCAGGCAGGCATGTCCTTGCCGTGGGAGATGCATGGCGAAGATCTCAGCCGTCTTGTGTCGGAACCCGGGGCGCATCGACAATCCGGGGCATTGCTTGTGCATACAGGAAAATTCTTTGGTTCAGCAACACATCAGATTCCCGATTCAGACAATGCCGCGTTGTATCACGGCCCGGGAATTCCATGGTACTACATGTATGCGCACAAGCATCATAAATACATTCGAACACTCATTGAAGGCGAACCCGAAGAACTCTACGATCTTGAATCAGATCCACACGAACTTGTGAATCTCGCTATGCAGCCATCGTATCGTGAAATGCTCAAGAAGTTTCGTGCGGCAGCATCTGCTGAGCTCCGCCGAACAGGAGCAGGTTTCCTCCAGACGGTTCCTGTATCAGCTCAGGAGCAGAAGGAAAAAGCACAGTTGAAATCGAGTGCTCTATGGAAAAAACACGTGATTCAACCCGCGACTACCGGGGGTATTAACTCAGCTGTTGCGAATGACTGGAATAGTGACGGATATATTGATGTCATGAGTTCATTCGGTGGGAGAGTTGTTTTATTTGAAGGGCCTCATTGGAAGCCTCATACGATCTATTCGTTTGGTATTGGAAAGTCACGCAATAAGCCAAAGCCTGCCTGTATCCACAGTTGCCTCATGGACGTTGATAGCGATGGAGACATGGATTTTGTCGGTTCAAATAACACCGTCTTTTGGCTTGAGTGTCCGAACGATGCCTTGTCAGGCACGCCTTGGGAGTATCGGACGGTTGACGATGAAATTCTCGGCACACACTGTCTCATCACAGGTGACGTGAACGGTGACGGTCAATGTGATTTGATTGCCAATTCCTTTCGTGACCACACTGCAACACCATTCCCGAATTCGATTGTTTGGTTGGAAGTTCCCGACAATCCCCAAACAGCACGATCATGGATTCGTCATGTATTTGCACATAGAGATGCACCCGGAGGCTCTCATTATATGGGCATTGGAGATATCAATGATGATGGTCGGCCTGATATTGCCTGTGCAGCCAAGGGAACCGATGGTTTTGAAAATGGTCAGTGGTTCGCTTGGTGGGAGCAGCCAAAGAATGGGAAAGAACGTTGGCGAAAACATATCCTTTCGACAGATGAGAAGGGTGCTTCAAATATTCTTCCTGCTGGT
>JBDOMS010000105.1:0-6065 GCA_039831735.1 Pirellulales bacterium | reverse complement strand
GTCAACACTAACATACCCAAGAAGGTGCTTGATGTAGTCGGCCCGATGCGACAACGGTGTGACTGTGCCTTTGTGTTTCGATGCGGTAAAACTGTTGTTTTCAGCAAGCGATTTGATTTCAAGCAAACCTGTATCACCACTTATAGGCCTGGACCCGTCCTTCACAAATTTCATGCCGTTATAGTCTTTTGGATTATGGCTGGCAGTGACCATAATTCCACACGTTGCCTTCGTATAACGCACGGCAAAAGAAAGTTCTGGAGTGCTTCGAAAACCTCGAAGAAAAAACACCTTGAAACCCGAGGCAAGAAGTACTTCTGTACACAGTTGCGCAAAGTGTTCAGAACGGTGCCGAGTGTCATAGGCAATGGCACACGTAGGAACCTCTCCATGTTTTTGAGTGCGACACACATAGTCTGCGAGACCTTGAGCACTCTCTCCAATCGTACGATCGTTAATCGCATTTGAACCGACAGGAAACATCTTCCCGCGACGTCCACCAGTGCCAAAAGGTATGACCGTCCAAAAAGCATCATCGAGCGCTTTCCACCGTGACGTATCCTCAGTTGCTGCGTCAATAAGGGATGCTAACTCTTCAGCAAAATCCCTGAAACGTGATGCAGTCAGCCAGTCTCGCATCATACAAGCTGAGTGTTGAGTAATCAGTTCAGCAGACTCTGCGGATTGAATTGCATGGAGACGAGAATCTTGAGCAGGGACAGCCATATTATCTTTCCGAAAAATAAAACCAAATTGGACTTGGAGACTGAGTCCTCCTCCGTTTTATACTCCACATTCGATACGCAGGCACTACTATGTTTTCCAACGCAGGCATGAGACCATAAAAATTGAAGAACAACGCACTTATTGTCTCTGTTTCTGGGCTTCGAGGTATTGTTGGCTCCTCACTGAATACAGATATCGCCTCGCGGTATGCCACTGCTTTCGCCCTGAGTATACCTGATGGACCAATTGTGATTGGAAGAGATGGGCGCGAATCCGGGCCGACATTTGCCTCTGCGATTACCCATACATTGAGAACACTTGGGCGAGACGTTCTTGACTGCGGCATTGCAGCTACACCAACCGTTGGCATCGTGGTTCGTGAAGAACATGCCAGTGGAGGAATTCAGATTTCAGCAAGTCACAATCCGTCAGACTACAACGGACTCAAGCTCTTCTCATCTGCTGGCCGTGTTCTTCCTGCTAGTGAGGGAGCCGTGATAAAAGAACGTTTTGAGTCGTTGGGAGACACCCCTCCTACAACAGCATCTTCTCATTTTGGAATGCTCAGGATAGTTGACGGGACCGCATCGCATGTTGGTCTTGTCGCAGACACGGTCAACGTGGAAGCGATTCGTCAACACCGCCCGCGGGTGTGGCTCGATAGCGGCCATGGGGCGGGAAGCCGTGTCGCAAAGCCACTCTTAGAATATCTCGGGTGTGATCTCGTTCTTGAAGGCGGCACCCCTGACGGACAGTTTGAACATATTCCTGAACCAACCGCTACGAATCTTGCAGGCCTCCTTCCACGGATTCCAGCGTCTCAAGCAGATGTTGGTTTTTTTCAGGACCCTGATGCTGACCGTTTGGCGATCGCAACATCCGATGGCCATTATATTGGTGAAGAATGCACACTTGCCTTGGTTGTCAACCACGTTCTTTCAAAAAGTCCTGGCCCAATCGTCATTAACTGCTCGACAAGCATGATGTCCGCTCAGATTGCATCCTCTTATCAAGTGCCTTGCTACACATCCGCTGTTGGTGAAGCCAATGTTGTTGACATGATGTTGAAAGAGGAGGCAATTCTCGGAGGTGAAGGAAACGGTGGTGTTATTGACCCACGCGTGGGTCTGGTTCGTGACAGCTTTTCAGCCATGGCTCTGACACTCGACAGGATGTGTGCGAGCCAGAGTATCACATCCATTGATACGCTTTCTCAGGATCTTCCAACCATGTCAATGAAAAAAATAAAACTGAATCTCAGAAAAGATTCTCAAAAGACAGCACTTACTGCTGGGATGAGCCGTGTTGAAAAAGCTTTTCCAAATAGCTCTTCAAGTTGGACCGATGGATTACGCCTCGATTGGGACGATGGTTGGCTGCTTATTCGAGGTAGTAATACAGAACCCATTGTTCGAATTGTAGCAGAAGCAAAAAACGAATCGGCTGTCTTACATCGAATAACGCGTGCGCAGTCAGCGTTTGAAACATCGTAAAAAAACCGGTCTCGCTCTATCTCGTTCTTATGGCAACACGCTTCGGTTGTGACAGATAATCGTGCATCACTGACTGACAAGGAACTCGCAGCGCAAGCTGCGCGTGAGGGTTCTGACGGCATCGCCTTCAATGCATTGATGGAACGACACCGAGAGCGCGTTTGGAGAATCTGCTGGCGGCTAATGGGAACACAACACGATGCAGAAGATGCTGCACAAGAAGTTTTTGTACGTTTGTTTTTTGATCGGAAAACGTTTGCTGGTCGGTCTGCTTATACCACGTGGCTCCATGGTGTTGCTGTACGCACATGCCTTACTCTTCGCCGATCACGTCGTCGCCGTCGACAACGAGAGGAAACAGATGTGCAACACATTGCCACTGCTGCTGATAGCCCATCTCAGCCACATACTGCGGTGGACGCAAGCTACGATGCCATGACACTTCTCGAAACACTTGATGAAGAGGATCGAGCGCTTGTTCTGATGCGTTTTGCAGAAGGGCATGACTATGAACATCTCGCTGAAGTTTTTGGTATCTCTCCAGGAGCTTGCAGAATGAGAATTAGCCGCATTCGTGAAAAACTATCTTCAAAAGCCAAACACTTGTTTGGTGAAGACACCAAGGAAAAAGGATAATCCTATGGATCCTCTTGAAAAACTTGCCGACGTGAAAGTTCCACCTGTGCCGAAAGGGAAAACTTTGCGGGATGGTGTTCGTCGCAAGCTCCACCCTCGTTTGTTGATGCTACACATCATCGAGTTTGCAGTTGGTGCAACGTCATGGGCTCTTATGCATATGATGGTTGCTTTGTGCGCAACCGTACGATTCACCATTACGGGCCAGTGGACCAAAAAACAAGAAAAAACCCGTAAAAAATAGCCCCTAAAAAAATTGTGTGACAAAAGTCGCTGCTGCGGCAACTCATGATATGGCGGCACAATGATCTGCCGCTGGGTGGTGTGGGTTTCATTTCAAAAAATCAATACTTCAAAAAAGGGGAAGAGTAATGGCAGACTTTACGACAGTGGGACAGACGGCTGCTGAAACCGTCAATGTTTCCAAGGATGCATTAGTTGATAGCTTCACGCAGGCATGGGGCCAGGTCATCATGCTTGCTCCAAAGCTCGTTGCAATGATTTCTGTTTTGGTCATTGGTTATGTGGTCGCTCGATGGGTTGGGCGTCTTATCACCGTGATCGCTGAAAAGATTGGCCTTCAGACTGCTGCGGAAAAAAGTGGACTGGCAAAGAGTATGTCTGATGTTGGAATCAAACGTCCCGTACCAGCGATCGTTGGTGGGCTTGTATTCTGGCTTCTGATGTGTGTCTTTGTGATGGCTGGATTCAATATTCTCGGCCTTGAGAGCGTGACATCTGCAATGGGTGAAGTTGTGAACTACATTCCACGACTACTCGTTGCGACAGTCGTTGTTGTGATTGGGCTTTTGGCAGCAACATTTCTTCGTGGTGTCGTTGCCACGAGTGCGGACCGTGTTGGAATCTCCTATGCGGAGTACTTGGCCGGTGGCTGTTACTGGGTGCTTTCAATTCTCACCTTCATCGCAGCCTTCAATCAGCTAGGAATTCAGTTTGCATTACTTGAAAAGATCATCCTGATTGGATCTGCCGGTTTGGCTGCTGGCTTTGCCTTGGCATTCGGCCTTGGGGGTCGTGATGTCATGAGTGGCATCCTATCCGGCTACTATGTTCGACAACGCGTCCAGGCTGGAGATTCCGTGAGCATTGGAAGCCTTGAAGGCATTGTGCGGGAAGTCGGTCCAGTTGCAACTGTAATTGAGACGAATGATAGTGGTACTGTATCCAGACACTCTGTACCAAACTCCAAGATGTTACAGGAAGCGGTTCGATAAACTCCAAGAATCAAAAGGACTCATTCAAAGGGCCCGTGGTGCACATGCATCGCGGGCCCTTCTCTTGTGTCACTTGTCAGTTTCTTCCAGAAGACGATCCAGGATCGCTGGCAACGCTCTGCTTGACTCCCTCGTTCCCCCTGCAGCAGCCACGCCCACATCAACGATCTTTCCTTCTGCATCCACAACAACCAACCGATTAGGCCATGGGGCATAGACATCTGCCACGGCATCATCAATCGTGTCAACGACTATTGGCATCCGCATCTGAATTCGCTCATCGAAATCTCCAGCCAATTCACAACGCTCGCTAAGCGTGTTTGGGGCATCTACCTTGAATTGATTGTTGGGCACTTCCCTCCCACCAATGGGATGAGCTTCTCGAATATAAATCATGAGAAAGTTCACGTCTTCACGATACTCATCGAAAAGTGCATTGATCATGGATGTACTACGGACAAATGGAGGGCACGTACAACTACCAAACACTAAGACAACCGGTTTCCCTCTGAGTTCGGAGAGCGTCATGGCCTGCGTTCCATCATATGTACGAAGTGAAAAATCTGGGGCATCATCTCCGTTGCGCAACATTCCCTGATTCCGAGCAGGTCGCCCAGCGCCCCCGGGTCTGCGAGACTGGGCATGAATGACTTGAACCATCAAAACCGAACACAAGAGGCACAAGCAAATCATGCCGGTCAGCCTGATACACCAATACCTTGGAAAAAACTGATTCCTTTTGAATGCCTTAGACATCTTCACTCTCTCCTATGGGATTGCTTTTTTTCTTGAAACACTGCTGACTCAATCTGCCTCGACGGAAAAATCACTGTGGAATACGGGGGCGTATGTCATTCCCATCTGCATCAACTGGATATAAAGCCTTTTCAGACTCTAAAGCTGCCACCATTTCTTCCACCATTTTCAAGAGAACATCAGGATGAGATTCTGCAAGGTTCTTTTTTTCGTAGGGATCGGTATTCAGATCAAACAATTCGTATCGAACTCGGGCAGGATTCTTTTCCGGCAAATAGTGATAGATCAACTTCCAATCACCCTGTCGATAGACCGTAAAATAGCTGCTTCGATGACTGTGTGGAAAGTGCATCAGAAATGTTTCGCCATGACTTGCATCTCTTTTTCCCGTGAGCAACGTCTTTAAATTGACCCCATCTAGAACGTAACCCGCGGGCTCGTGTGCACCGGCAACACCAAGAATCGTCGGGTACAAATCCATAACTGTGCCGAGTTGCTGCTGAATCGCCCCTGCCTGAATTGGCAGCATCTGCTGACATCGTTTGCTGGCATCCCGCTTGGCCCATGACGCGATGAATGGCACACGCATACCTCCTTCATAATGCGTTCCCTTTTTTGCACGAAGTGGAAAAGAACTGTTATGTCCGTGTGTTGGCCCTAAGGGAGCATCACTCCCATTATCCCCAAGGAAAAATACCAATGTCTCCTCAGCCACCCCTAATGCATCAAGATGGTCAAGGATGTCATTGAGTGATTTATCCATCCCTTCGATCAGCGTAGCGTACGCCTGAGCATTTTTTGGTTTCCCAGAATCTGCATAATGATCCGCAAAACGAGAATCTGACTGAAATGGAGCATGTACTGCATAGTGAGCAAAGTCGAGAAAGAACGGAGCGTCTTCTTCAACGGCCTGTGTTATTTGTTTTTTTGCTTCTATCGTTAACGCTTCAGAAAGAAACGTGTCCGTTCCATGATATTTTTCAAGATGTGGCACCGCACGTTTTTTATTGCCCTTGATATGACCGTAGCCATCTTGGCCGTAGTAACTTCCAGGTTGGCCCCAGGAGCATCCTGCCACATTCACATCGAATCCTAGTTGATCAGGCCATTCAGAAGGTTGACCACATGGCCCAAAATGTGCCTTCCCGACAAAAATAGTCTTATACCCTTGCGTTCGAAGAACTCCAGGCAGGGTGACTGATGGATCCTGCACACCAAC
>JBDOMS010000299.1:0-6089 GCA_039831735.1 Pirellulales bacterium | reverse complement strand
TGATGTTGAGACGTGCCGTCTGCTACTTTTGGAAAGCACATCAATCTGTTGAACAACCGATGATTGCATGCTGTTGAGACCAGATGAGCTACTAGGTTTCATATATTATTTACCAATGCAGTGCCGAGAAAAGATACGATCAAGAAGATCATTTTCAATAATACGCCCCGTAACGGCATTAATTCCATCAAGAGACTCATGCAGGAGCCCTGCAACAACAGCTTCATCAATAATCCCCTTTTTCTTATGTCCCATTTTGATTGTCTGTCGCACTGACTCAATAGCTTTCTGTGCCTCCTCAACACCAACAGACATACGAAGTGTCGCCGGCGAGTGATCCGACATGATGCCAGTAATCACACCTGAAATCTTTCTTCTTAACTCGTCAATACCTGTGCCGCGGTGGCTGCTGGTAACCACCATATCATCTGGTACATCCCTGTCAGACATAAGATCAGCACGCGTGAGAACCTGAATACGTGGTTGATGTAATTCGTGAAATAAGATCGTGATCTCGTCAGACGAACTAGTGTCAGCGGATGAACCATCGTGACACACAACCACCACATCAGCACGAGCCAATTCTTGTCGAGCATAAGCATCTGCCAGGGAAGCAGGTGTTCCTGCTGAGGAACCATCCTGAATCCCGATTCCTGCAAGATCCACCAAGGTGTACATTGCACCTGTTTCGGGATCTTCAATCTGACACGAAAGCCAGTCCCGAGTCGTTCCTACCTCATCTGCCACAAGAGCGACTGACTTTTGCACCAGACAATTAAAGAGGCTGCTCTTTCCAATATTTGGTTCTCCAACAAGTACCACCCGAGGCACATCAAAGGATCCTGCGTTTCGAGCAGCAAGCACCTTACAAAGTTGGGCAAGGGTCGCATGCACTTCTGCAATACGTTTATCAAGATGGCTCCATACATCGGGATTCGGAACTGCATCAGGAGTCGCTTCATCGGCAAAATCAATAGCCGCTTCAACATCTGCAAGCAGATCAAGAAGCCGTTGCCTGACGTCCTCAAGGGCGTGGCCAACACCACCAGCCATTCGATCGAGTGCAATTGACAGCTCTGCGGGTGTTCTCGCATCGACAACTGCGAGGACAGCCTCAGCCTGCAACAGATCCAAACGCCCAGCGAGAAATGATCTCAATGAAAATTCTCCCCCTCGCGCTAATCGACCACCAAGTCGACAGGCTTCCGACACGACTGCATCAACGAGTAGAGGTGATCCGGGAAGTTGAAGTTCTGCCAAAGGAGCCCCCATTGGTCCAAGAGGACCGGGCCAAAAGAGAACATCTAGTGGCACACGACCCCAACTTCGCCCTAAACCTTGAGCATGCAATCGTGCAGGAATGACCCGAGGGTGCCTGCCTTGCCCATCAAAACCTTCTTGCTCACACTCAAGAAGATGATCAAGAACGTCTTGGAGAGAGTCACCAGTAATTCGAACGATTGCTCGCACTCCACCGGCTGGAACCGTGGCAGCAGCGACAATCACATCTGTTAGTCCATTGCTCAACGTTTCTTCCGAGAAAGTCGCTTTTGCCTCGCTGCATCAGCAGCTCCTACTGGCTCTTTGTTTTTTGACGCAGGACTGAAAATTGCATCAATTGTTTTTCGTGGACCGGAAGAACTTGCAGTTGACGCTGTCGCCGGCGTGGCCTGCGGGAGCAGCAATCGCTCCCCAATACCCCAGAGACTTGAGGCAACGAAATAGAGACACAATCCGCAGGGCACTTTGAAAAACATCAGTGCCATGAACCACATCATATATTTCATGACCTGTTGTTGCATCTGAGCCTGTTCATCCATTGCTGGTGGCATAAAAAGTTTTTGCTGCCAGAGAAAAAGTCCAATAGTGACCAAAGGAAACAGGTTCAGATACGGACCAAGCCACCCTTCAGGCGCGGTCAGAAAACCGGGAAGAAAATTGGACCAATCAAGAAACATGTCTGGCGCAGCAAGATTGGAACACCAACGAATCATCGAGCTGAATAGTGGCGCTTGACGAAGTTCGACATCTGTTGCCAATGAGCGATAAAGGCCCATAAATATTGGGATCTGGATGAAAACAAGCAAGCACCCTCCCATTGGGTTGTAGTCATGCTTTCGCCAAAGTTCTTGTGTAGCGCGTGTTCGCTTCTGAGGATCATTTTTATACTTCTCTGCCAAAGCCTTCATTTCTGGCTGTAACACCTGCATTTTTTGTGAGGATAATGCTTGCTTGCGACTAATCGGAAACATTGCCCCACGAACAACTACTGTGAGTAAGAGAATCGCAATACCATAGTTTCCAACAATGGCATGAATAATGTGAAGTACTGCAATAAGAGGACGGGCAACCCACCCGAACCAACCATAGTAGACAAGGTCATCCATAGAGGCTCCGGGGACCCCAAAGCTTCTCAGTAGTTCGGGACGCTTTGGACCAGCAAAAATTTCATACCGATGCTCTATTGGCCTACCTGCTTCTACTTCAATGGGCTGCGACACAAGTCGACATGTCACATCCACTAACTTCCGGCGCGCTGACTCAGGAATTACACCGGCGATGATTGGCCGCACCTCATCCAATCTTGGAGAATATTCGCTAGCTTCCTCCGGAATAAGTGCTGACGCAAAATACAAAGCATCCACACCGGCAAAAGAAAGCGGTTTTCCTTCAAGAACAGCAGTTGCCGGATGTTCGAGTGAGCCATCCGCCAATTTCAAACTGCTCACAAGCGTAGATTGCTCCCCCGTGAATCGCATTGCCACATCTCGAACGGCAAGGCCGCCCCATCCACGTGAAACACGAGCTGCATACCACCAGCCTTCAATTGGCAAACCAGTCGGACCATCAAGGGCATACACTACAGAACTTGCCTGACCTGTCGTCGAGAATCCAACTGCAAGAGCAAGTCTATATTTTCCAGAATCATCCTCATCTCGATCCGGTATGATTGAATACTCTTTGGTCACCGTCAGACCACCTGAGAGCTTGCGAACAAAACGAACGCGGGAACCATCACTGCTTGGAGCAAGCTCCCAATCTGTGTCCTGAAGCTCTTGCCGAGGAATCTCTTCAAACGTATCTGCTCGCGTAACACCATCTCTTGACTCAAGCGAGAGACGAAACGAGAACGGATCACATGATTCCTCTCGTGGATTGGCAACAGGTTGAGTTTCAAATTCAGGTCGAACAACCTCTAACGGACGTCGGGTCAGCTTGGCCTCCACGCTCAATGAGCGGCCCTCACGATTCAGTCCAACCGAAATAACCTGTCTTGGTCGTGTCTTGGCAAGAGTTTCATGCAAAATACGTGGATCGAGCATCTCGAGACGATCGATGGACACAATTACATCCCCAGCCTGAATGCCAGCTTCATCAGCTGGTGTACCTGGACCAACAACACCAACACGACATCCATTTTCATCTGCAATGACCGCTAGGTGACCAAGATACCCCGAACGATCATCCTGATCGTGAAACTGATCCCCTGCGAGTTCAACTCGTTGTACGGATGCCCCTCGGCTTGTGAATGTGACAAGCATGCCGAGAGGTCCTTCGGGATCAAGTGATCCCAGTGTGTGATAGGTTCGTTCTGCTGGAGGAGCAGTGTCTTCTGAAAGTGATGCACTTTTTTCGTTTTGGCTTTCTTTTTCTTGAGCTCCTACTTGGGTATTCGCTGGGAGGGTCGACGGGGGCGCATCAACATCTTCAACCTGAGAGATTTTCTCTTGCTCAGGTTTCTCCATCGCAGGCTGTGGAGGAAACAAATAGACCTGTAAGAGTTGGCTACCGAGTACGATGGCGAGTGAAATTGCAATAAAAAGAGCGTAACGACGTTCCACAGGTTCTCCAAAAAGTGATTCTTAAGTATATCCAGTTATGTTTTATATGCGTTTTATCAAAGTGCTATCCACAATGTTGTAGAAAGCTCATCTGATTGACATAGACGACAGGCCAATCACAACATTTTTCATCAATGCAATGCCTCTGCTGAATCACCGGCCCTGTCCAAGTCGGTCACCAAGAAAGTCATCCAGGTCCTCAATAGCATGAATTTTCTTTTGTGTTTCCGCAAATGGATAGGGAATCCTTCGATAGCGAACAATTGTATCTTCAAGAATCACATAACATGCTCGCGGGTCACTATCCCGAGGCTGCCCAACCGACCCAACGTTCACCATTGCCTTGCCATCAGGCAACGGAATCTGACACTCCGTCTCATCAACTCTGATTGCGGGAACCGTGAAATCGGGTTCCTGCGTAAACACACCCGGAATGTGAGTATGCCCCTGAAAACAGTATCGATCGATTAATTCAAATAAATGCTCCATCTTCGACGGGTTGTAAATGTCCTCTGGAAACACATACTCATCAATAGGACGTCTGGGCGATCCGTGCACAAACAGCAAGTTGTCTTCTTTGTGGGTACGTTGTAATTCTCCAAGAAAATCAGTAAGTCGATCCTTCGAATACTTTGGTTGTCTATCACACCGTTCTAATTGTTCACGTGTCCATCGAATAGCGCGCTCAGCACCAACATTAAAGCCATCCGGATCAAATAATGCCCCTTGATCATGATTTCCCAACAGCACGAACTGGCACCGATCGCGAACAGTGGCCAGGCACTCACAGGGGTTCGGACCGTAGCCAACAACATCACCAAGACAATAAATCGCCTCCACATGATGCTCATCTATATCAGCAAGCACCGCCTGAAGAGCTTCCAAATTCCCATGGATGTCACTAATGATTGCCCGTTTCACTCGACAATGATTCCTTATGAAAAGAACAGACACCCTGAGGGGCCACAAAAAGATTACCTGAGGGTACGATTGGACTAGGGCTACGGTCAAGCAGGGCTGATCGTTCCCGCCGCCGAGAAAGTCAGCATGAACATTCTTGCCATCGACACAAGCCTTTCAACCGGCTCCGTAGCCGCGATGTTGCATAGGGAAAACGGAGTTCACGTAACTGAAAAACCTCTTGGTGAGGCCCGTGGTCATGCTCGTCGACTAGTTCAAACGCTCACCACAGCTGCAGAGAGCATTGGCTTTCATGTACGTGATGCTGACATCGTTGCAGTGGTGAACGGTCCGGGATCATTCACTGGTCTCCGAGTCGGTGTAACGACAGCGAAAGCACTGTGCTGGGCCTCCGCAGCAAAACTCATTGGAGTCTCTGGCTTTGATATCGTAGCACGTCGTACGTCCAAAATGTGCTCCGGTCATACAACAATCAATATTGCATTCGATGCAGGGAGAGATGAGGTCTATGCAACAGAGGCTCGTGCAAATGAGAACGCACTTTCAGGCTGGTGCCTGACGGGAGGAAAACTTTTTGCCCGCGAGCAATGGCTTGAATCTCTCCCTCCAGGCCGGTGCGTTTCCGGACCAGCCATGGAATCGTGCGCCATTGAAGCAGCATCACGAGGCTTGACAGTCGCCCCCTCTGACGTGTGGCATCCAAGTGCTAGTGATGTTGCCACTCTTGGTCACATTCTTAGCATCGTGAAGATCAGCGACGCTCCCGCTGACCTGCTGCCAGAATATAGCCGACCGAGCTATGCAGAGGAAAAACATCCCCGCTCCTCCGGGTGATGTACGCAGCCCTCTACAAGACATACATCAGAAGATAGGATTCTGCTGTTTCAAATTTAATATTTTGCTCTTTGTCTTTCGATCTGAAAGTCACGGGGAAACGGGAATGCGACCAATAAAAAAAATACTTATTGCTAATAGAAGTGAGATTGCAACGCGTGTATTTCGCTCAGCGCACGAGCTCGGTATTCGTACCGTTGCCATCTATGCCCATGAGGATCGATTTGCATTACATCGCTTTAAGGCGGATGAGGCCTATCTCATTGGGAAGCCAGGTGAACCTATTCGATCATATCTGGATATCCCTGGCATCGTTGCATTGGCAAAAGAGCACGGTGTTGATGCGATTCACCCCGGCTACGGGTTTCTATCTGAAAATCCTGATTTTGCTGAAGAATGCGCAAAAGCTGATATCACATTCGTCGGACCACGAATTGAACTCCTCCGGATGCTCGGTGCCAAGACAACCGCACGCGAATTGGCTGATGAGGC
>JBDOMS010000396.1:0-6089 GCA_039831735.1 Pirellulales bacterium | reverse complement strand
GCAGATTGAAGAGGGTTGGAGTGACGCAGGCATTCGTCCATCGCGATCAGCCACCGATGGAGAGTGGTGTCGCAGAGTATTTCTTGATGTCATTGGTCGTATTCCCTCTCTTGAGGAATTAGAAGCCTTCAGCAAGGGGTCGTCATCCTCCAAGCGTGAAGGACTTGTTGACCAGCTTCTTGGTGATGATTATGTCGATGAGTATGCAAGACATTGGACCGATGTGTGGACAACAGTGCTTATCGGTCGTGATGTGGATAACGATCTTGTTGATCGACCTGGTATGCGTCAGTACTTGCGACGAGCGTTTTCAAAAAATATTTCCTACGATCGTTTCATGGAGGAACTTGTTACTGCGTCAGGGGTTAATCGTAATGAGGCAGAGATAGAGAACTTCGATGGGGCGTCTAATTTCTTGAGTGGGAAACTTGCTGAAGGTGGTGTTCAGGCTGCTGCAAAGACGGCCCAGATTTTCCTTGGTATTCAAGTGCAGTGTACGCAGTGCCATGATCATCCTTTTAATAATCACAAACAAAATCAGTTCTGGGAATTCAATGCATTCTTTCGTCAGACTCGAGCGCTTCGACGTTTTGCAGGTTCTCGTGAAGTGCAGGCTGTTGAATTAGTCGATCAAGACTTTGCGGGAGAGCAAGGTAGTAATCCCGAGGAAGCTGAAATATTTTATGAACGACGAAATGGCCTGATGAAGGTTGCATATCCTGTTTTTGTTGATGGAACAGCAATCGAACGCAGTGGCTACATGCCTGGTGCATTTGATGATGGGTCTGAGTACGGTGTCCATCGCAGGTTCGAATTGGCGCAGTTGATGAAATCAAGCCCCCTTCTTCCGAAGGCTATTGTGAATCGGATGTGGGGGCAGTTTCTCGGGTACGGGTTTACAAAGCCAGTGGATGATCTTGGGGATCACAACCCACCATCCCATCCGGAACTACTTGAAGGGCTTGCTGATCGGTTTCGTGAGCAGAGTTTCGATTTGAAAGAATTAATCCGCTGGATTGTTCTTTCGAAACCGTACTCGCTGTCGAGCCGCTTCAGCTCAGCAAACGGTGTTGATGATCCCTCTGTCGGGGAGACGCCTCTTTTTTCACGTTTTTACATGCGTCAGATGCAAGCAGAACAACTGTATGAATCGTTGCTGACGGCTACGAAAGCTGGTTCTTCAGGCGGTGAAGAGGCTGCCAAGATGAAGGATCGTTGGATGTCGCAGTTTATTATTGCGTTTGGAACCGATGAGGGAGATGATGCAACAACATTCAATGGTTCCATTCCTCAGGTTCTTATGATGTTTAATGGGGATCTCGTCAAAAAAGCAACCTCTGCGAACAAAGGGGGTTTTCTCCATGACATCGCTAATGACAGTTCGAGTAATTCAGCAAAAATCAATACGCTCTACATGGCTGCGCTTGCTAGGAAGCCAACGTCCAGGGAGATTAAAGCAGCAAATTCGATAATGCTTTCTCAGAAAGGTGATGCCTGCAGTGCGCTGCAGGACGTTTGGTGGGCCGTGCTCAATTCAAATGAATTCATCATCAATCACTAACTAAGGTTTTCACACAAAACGAACAATACTTTTTCCAGAAGGAGACTTTCCATGGCTCACATCGCCCTTCCTCATGACATGACCCGTCGACACTTCATGAGTCATCTTGCGGGTGCAGCTGCCCTTGCTGGTCCTGCAACTACTTTTACCAACTCAATTCTTGCCAATGCTCCAGATATGAAGAAGCGTCATAAGGCAGCCATTCTTCTCTGGATGGGTGGAGGGCCAAGCACGATGGATATCTGGGATCTCAAGCCCGGAGCACCAACTGGAGGAGAATTTAATCAGATTTCAACATCTGCTGACGGGGTTGCAATATGTGAGCATATGCCACTCATGGCTCAGCAGATGCACCATATGTCAATCATTCGTTCGATGAGTACTCGCGAAGCTGACCATATGCGGGGCCGATATTACATGCATACCGGTTATGTTCCGAATCCAAATGTAGAGCATCCGAGCTATGGTTCGGTGGTTGCTCATGAACTAGCTGGTCAGGTGCCAGACCTGGAGATTCCACCGTTTGTCTCTGTCGGAGGAAATAGTATCGGCCCAGGTTTTCTAGGAATGACATGGGCTCCCTTTGTTGTGAATTCAAATGGAAGCGTTCGCAATCTTGATATGGGCGTTGATCCTTCCCGTATGGCTGCTCGGTTGAACATGTTGTCATCGATTGAGAAAAAGTTTATTGGTGAAAAGCGGGGTGGGGTAGCTGAAGATCACGAAAAAGTTCTTGATAAGACAGTCAAGCTTATGTCGAGTGATCAAATGGCCGCGTTCAAGGTGATGGAAGAGCCAGAGGCGATTCAGGAGCGTTACGGTCAAACCGGTTTTGGAAGAGGCTGCTTGATGGCACGGCGGCTTGTTGAGGCTGGTGTGCCGTTTGTGGAGGTCGATCTTGGAGGCTGGGATAATCACAATGATATCTTTAATGTCCTTGCGGATCGCAAGTTGCCAGAACTCGATAAGGCGATGAGTGCCTTGGTGTCTGATCTTGCGGATCGTGGGATGCTCGACGATACAGCAATTATCTGGATGGGAGAATTTAGCCGAACGCCAAATATCAATGGAAATGGTGGTCGTGACCATTGGGCTCGAAGTTGGAGTGTGGTGGTTGGTGGTGCAGGCTTCAATCGGGGAATGACTGTCGGCGAGACAAGTTCTGACGGAAAAGAAGTCGTGACAGATCCGTACACATCTCAGGACGTCATGGCGAGCGTGCTCCATTCTTTGGGCATTTCTCTTGAGAAGACATTTACTGCGAAGAATGGTCGCCCGATGAAAATTGCTAATTCTGGTCGGCTGATCAAAGAACTCTTCAGTTGATGGAATTCGGTTGTTCCGTGCCCTGGTAGCCTTGATAGCGTTCAACGGTACACTGTTGAAGGTGGCTTTTCGGTCTTGTTCAGAATGCCTGTGTGCACCAGGAGCAAGTGGATGGCGGTCGATCTTGACGTTGATACATGGAGTATTGCTGACGCTGCAGACCTTTATGAGGTCGCAAGGTGGGGGAATGGATATTTTTCTGTTAGTCCCTCAGGCACGCTTCGTGTGCATCCCAATAAGGATCCGTCAGCCGGCATAGACCTCAAGCAACTCGTGGATCGACTGCAGCAGCGTGGTATCGATCTCCCCATCCTTTTGCGGTTCACGGGGATATTGCAGCATCGTCTGAGTGAGATTCATCAGGCGTTTAAGCACGCGATACAGGAGAGTGGCTTTCAGGGAGAGTACTGCTGTGTGTATCCGACCAAAGTCAATCAACAAAGGCAAGTGGTAGAGGAAGTTCTACGATTTGGGAAAGAGTACCAGTTTGGTGTTGAGGCTGGTAGTAAGCCGGAGCTCTTGGCTGTGATTGCCTTAACGGATAATGACACACCAATTATCTGCAATGGATTCAAGGATGATGAGTTTGTTGAGATGGCCATGTTGGCTCAGAAAATTGGTCGACAGATTATTCCAGTCGTAGAACGTTTTTCTGAGTTGCAGATGATTCTTGAATGTTCAGAACGAGTTGGTGTGCGGCCCAAAATTGGGATGCGGCTGAAGCTGGCTACTCGCGGAAGTGGTCGCTGGCAGTCGTCTGGGGGCTTTCGAAGCAAGTTTGGCTTGACCGTCAGTGAGCTTATTCGAGGGCTTGAGGTGCTTCAGGCACAGGGCATGCAAGATTGCTTTCAATTGCTTCACTTTCATCAAGGAAGTCAGATCACAAATATTCGCCATATCAAGGCGGCGTTAAATGAGGCTTCTCGCGTGTATACGGAACTCGTCAAGCGAGGAGCAGGTCTTCGCTACATCGATGTTGGAGGTGGGCTTGGTGTTGATTATGACGGATCGCAAACAAATTTTGAGTCAAGTGTAAACTACAGCCTTCAAGAATATGCAAATGATGTGGTCTATCAGGTTCAAAATGCCTGCGATGAAAGTGGTGTAGCCCATCCGACCATTATTTCTGAAAGTGGACGAGCCGTTGTTGCGTATCACAGTATGTTGATTTTTAGTGTGCTTGGTGTTTCAGAGCAAAATGGAACTGACGGCATCACTGATATCTCAGATGATGTTGAGCAGCCGCTGCATGACTTGCGTGAAACATTTCAATCGATAAATGTACGCAATCTGCTTGAGAGTTTTCATGATGCGCAACAGTCGCTTGATATGGCGATGAACCTTTTTGCTGGAGGGTATCTGCCACTTGATCAGCGTTCGGCTGTTGAGAACTTGTATTGGTCAATCTGTCGCAGAATTGTGAAGTTGGCGAAACAGTTGGATTTTGTCCCAGAGGAACTTGAGTCACTAGCATCTTCTTTGTCTGATACTTATTTCTGTAACTTTTCACTTTTCCAATCGATTCCAGATAGTTGGGCAATCAAGCAGCTTTTCCCTGTGCTTCCTATTCATCGGCTTGACGAACGGCCTGAACAAAATGCAGTACTTGGTGATGTGACATGTGATTCAGATGGGAAGATTGATCACTTCATCAATCGGCGAGATGTTAGGCGTACATTACCGCTTCATTCGTGGAGGAATGAACCCTATTATTTGGGTGCCTTTCTGATCGGAGCGTATCAGGAGATTCTCGGCGATCTACACAATTTGTTTGGTGATACCAACGCCGTCCATATCAGTACCGACGAGCGAGGTGAAGCCGTTGTTGATGCAGTTGTGAAAGGTGACACGGTTCGGGAAGTTCTCGACTATGTTGAATTCGAACCAGATCAGTTAGTGCAACAGTTACGTACATCAATCGAGCAGGCTGTACGCCTAGGGCGCATTGGTGACAATGAGGCTGGTCGATTCCTCAGGTTTTATGAGGAAGGACTGGGTGGTTACACATACTTAGAGGAACCCTCACAGAGTTGATTGCCCCATGCATTTGATTCGCTTAGGTGGCATTTCCCTCAATCAGACACCACTCGATTGGGATGGGAATCGACACAGAATACGATCCGCGCTCTCGACTGCAAGAGAGAGAGAGCTGAGCATCGTATGCCTTCCAGAGCTATGTATTTCAGGGTATGGGTGTGAGGACATGTTTCAGTCGCCTGGAGTGCTTCGAACGTCATGGGAGGTACTCCAAGAGATTCTCCCTGACACTCGAGGATTGATAGTATCACTTGGACTGCCAGTTCGCTTTGAAAGTGCAATCTTTGATGCAGTCGCGGTGGTTGTAGATGGAAACATTCTCGGGCTGGTTCCCAAACAGCATCTTGCTGGAGAAGGAATTCATTACGAACCACGATGGTTTCAGCCTTGGCCAAAAGGTAGAAGAGGACAGTTATCCATTGACGGCCATCAAGTGCCGATTGGTGATCTCCGTTTCGATTGTGGAGGAGTCAGAATCGGTTTTGAAATATGTGAAGATGCCTGGGTTTCGGACAGAACCGGGGCACAACTCGCAGCAAGGGGCGTTGATGTCATTTTGAATCCTTCAGCGAGCCATTTTGCCTTTGGAAAAGATGACATAAGGCGCCGTTTTGTTCAGGAAGGAAGTCGGGCATTTGGGGCAGCGTATGTTTATACAAATCTTCTTGGTAACGAAGCTGGGCGAGCTATCTACGACGGAGGAGTCATCATTGCCTCCGAAGGAAAGATCATAGCCAATGGCAGACGATTTTCTTTTGCAGATATGTCGATTGCAGAATCGGTCATCGATATCGATGCGTTGAGAGTTACACAGTCAAAGCTTTCTCTTGCCCTGTCGTCTGAAAATAATTCTGGAGAGTGTGTTGTGTCACAGTGTGCACCAAAGGTGCTCAGCACGCATCACGCCATGACAATTGTTGACTCTCGAGATGCATGGGAGCACGGGGACTCTGTGAAGGAGGAAGAGTTTACGAGAGCAGTAGCATTAGGACTTTTTGACTCACTTCGAAAAAGTGGTTCAAATGGATTTGTCGTGTCGATAAGTGGTGGAGCAGACTCTGCTGCAGTCGCCTGCCTGGTTGCCCTCAGCATCCAGTTATCGATTCAGGAATTATCGAGAGATGAGGTGGTGTTCCGACTTGGGATGACACATCTGGCTGATGAT
>JBDOMS010000155.1:0-1506 GCA_039831735.1 Pirellulales bacterium | reverse complement strand
CACCAAACATTGGCTGGTACATCACGTTCCAGTCACCATGGGTCCAAATATTTCCCTGACCGCTGTTTGTGTTCGTTGCATTGCCACCGCACTTTCGTACGGTCTCTGCAAAAGCAATTGTATTTGAAAATCCATCTGTCACATCACGATCTTTGCAAGGAGGCTGATCTCGATATTCTGTTCCGTCATAGTCCCCAACAAAGAGTTGATAGTTCAGGAGATAGTTGGCTAGAGCCCACGCAGGAGGACTTACCGTTTCATTATTAAAATAATTTTTTGTTACGTCTGACGGGCAGTAGTAAGCTGGCATTTCGTGGTGAAGTGCCTGACCGTTTCTCACCTCAGTGTTTGAGAACCGATTGTTTCTATGCATATCTGGTGAGGCCTGTGTATAGAAATTCCCTTGTTCCATATGCGGAAGAATCCAAAAGAAAAGCGTGCCTCTGTATCGCTGATTATTGATAACTTCATTACGGTATGCATGTGGGAACGACCTCTTTGCATCGAGCACGCCATGTGAAGCCAAACCTATCTGTTTCATTGTGTTCACGCAGCTCATTCGACGTGCTGCTTCTCTTGCCTGCTGAACAGCAGGAAGCAGAAGACCTACAAGCACACCAATGATTGCAATCACAACGAGAAGTTCTATCAACGTAAAACCCAATCGAACTCTATGCGACCCATCTACACAATCTTTTTTTATAACTCTCATAAGACACCTCCGATTACATAAAAAATGAAAGTAAAAGGTGCAGCAACTCGCAATGAGATAAAAAGCAAATGAGTTCCCCACTCCCCAACCATCTCGAGAATACTAGTTTTGCAACTAATCACCAAGATTTAAATTGAGTCGCGTGGCAGAGAATGTGACCAACAAAAGAAGCCATTCTTGTTTTGGTACAAACACAAAATCATTTTGCACAAACACGCGTTTAGTCGTACAAAAGCATGCGTGTTTGATACTAATTGACTCTTTCGGTTTTGATGACCTTTGCGGAGAAGCTTGCTATCAATCACTGCCACTCATATGACCACTGGTCTTCAGAGCCCGCTTAGTCACGGTATTCGTAACGATATTTCCCGGGCATTGGCACTGGATAAAACCCATTGGCATCAGCGAGCACTGGCGCAACCGAGGTTTCAGTTAGGCTCCCTACACTCGCAGTCATGTCATCTGGCATGACAAGCATTTCGTCGTACGTAACCGCTTTTCCAGTGTGGGCAGCAAAACGACCCATCGCCGTCACGAGACTTGCCTGGGCACCGCGAACAGCTTCGTTGTATGGAGCGTCCAGAAGAATCGCCGAAACAAGATGCCGCCACTCTTCTTTATACGGATTGGGTTCTGGTTGGGCGGCAGTCCAGAGGATCTGCGACTTTTCCATTTTCTGCCCTTTGTAAATCGTCGCTCGAGATGGCTTATGCCCACGGGCCGAAATCGTAAACGCCCCTTTGGACCCTTGTCCAAAACCACCAAACTTTCGCACGCAATCCTTCATGGCCCGG
>JBDOMS010000678.1:0-1508 GCA_039831735.1 Pirellulales bacterium | reverse complement strand
CGAGTGGATGAAGCAGCAGCACTCGATGACGCCAGAGAAGCCATTCTTCATATATTACTCGGCGCCGGGTGTGCACGCACCGCATCAGGTTCCCAGTGAGTGGTGTGAGAAATATCGAGGGAAATTTGATGCTGGTTGGGACGTTCTCAGAGAAGAGACCCTTGCTCGGCAAATTGAAATGGGTGTAGTTCCTGCAGGAACTGAACTGGCGAAAACAGCAGACAGTATTCCGGCTTGGGACTCATTGGACGAGAATGAGAAGAAAGTGTTTGCTCGGCAGGCAGAGGTTTTCGCAGCCTTTGCAGAGTACACCGATCATCAAGTGGGTCGACTTCTCGCTGCGATCGATGATCTTGGAAAGACTGAGAATACCCTTGTTATTTATATTTCCGGTGATAACGGGACCAGTGCAGAGGGGAACTACACGGGGAATTGGAACTGGGGCAATATGCTCAATGGCAGGCAGGAAACAGTCGAAGAGCAGCTAGCGCATCTCGATGAATGGGGCGGCCGTGAGACGTATCCGCACATGTCAGTCGGTTGGGCAATCGCATTTGACACACCGTTTGCTTTCACAAAACAGGTAGCAGGTGACTTTGGTGGCACAAGGAACGGAACAGTTATTCACTGGCCTGCAGGGATTAGGGCAAAAGGTGAAATTCGAAACCAGTTTAGTCATGTAATTGATATCGCACCGACGGTACTTGAGGCAGCAGGAATTACTGAACCAACCTTCGTAAATGGTGTGCGTCAAGTTCCAATGCAAGGAACAAGTTTGATGTACGCGTTCGATAATCAGGATGCAGAAGAGAAACATTCAGTCCAGTATTTTGAAATTATCGGTAATCGTGCAATCTACAGTAACGGGTGGTTGGCTCGTGCAACTGTAAAACTTCCATGGGAAAACGAGAAACTAAACGAAATAAAAGATGATACTGGTTGGCAGCTATTTAATACGCAGGAAGACTTCAGCCTTGCTCATGACCTATCAAGCAAATTTCCTGATCGCCTTGCGGCAATGAAGGATCAATTTGTCAAAGAGGCCGTAGAAAACGGAGCCTTTCCGCTCGATGATCGACTGCTAGAGCGTCTTTTGCCGGAGGTTGCTGGCAGGCCAACATTAATGGGCGATCGCACC
Source organism: Pirellulales bacterium (assembly GCA_039831735.1). Classification (GTDB taxonomy): domain Bacteria; phylum Planctomycetota; class Planctomycetia; order Pirellulales; family UBA1268; genus CACORA01. Next base: position 370 of record JBDOMS010000678.1, on the reverse strand, counting down.
AGTCTTACTTTGTATCCGGGTGCAATCAACATTAACGAGAATGCACTTCTGAGTATTAAGAACTGTTCAAGCAGAGTAACTGCTGAAGTTGAAATAACGGAAAAAGATAATGGTGTGATCTTTGCCCAAGGTGGTCGCTTTGGTGGCTGGGCCATCTTTGTTGAAGATGGGTACGCTGGTTATTTGTACAACGATTTAGGTGACAGAATAGTTGTGAAATCAAGCCAGCCTCTCCAGCCTGGTTCCAACACGATTGTTGTTGATTTTCGTTATGACGGAGACGGGAAAGGAGCAGGTGGTGATGTGAATCTGATTGTGAATGAAGAACCAGCTGTTTCTACTCGTATTAACCGTACGATACCAAGCCAGT
>JBDOMS010000369.1:0-1510 GCA_039831735.1 Pirellulales bacterium | reverse complement strand
AGCGTCTTGGTGTTCTGTCGCTTGCCAAGCCTGCCTCAAAATCCTTGCCCACCGTCAGTGATTTAAATGCTGGTCGAAGAAGTCCCACATGGCATCCATGGCTTTTTGCTGGTGCTCTCCCTCAAAGCCATGTCCCTGACCTTCGAAGATCATCAAAGTATGAGACGCTCCCGCTGCTTTCATTTTCTCGTCAAGAAGTTTTGCCTGTTTCACAGGTACAAGCTGATCTTGATCACCGTGTAACGTCAGAACGGGAGGGTCGTCCTTGCTCACGTAGGTCAATGGGCTTGCCATTTTGTATTGCTCTGGCACTTCGTCGGGTGTGCCCCCCGTGAACAGACGGAAAACCCACGCCACCGAACTCGTTTCATAACAATCCGCCATCTCCGTTGGACCGAACACGTTCACGACTGCCTGCACACGACTCGACTGATTGGGGGTTCCGCTCTCTCCCTCCAGGTTTGAGTCGGGATCAGTGAGACCAACCAGCAAGGAAAGATGACCGCCTGCCGACCCGCCGGTGACCCCAATGCGATCGGGATCGACATGGTACTTCTCAGCGTTTGCACGCATCCACCGCACCGCTGCTTTGGCATCATGAATTTGTGCAGGGAAGATTGGAGTGGCTGTTGTCGTCTCCTTGTGTTCCCTGTCGAACTGCATCAGGCGGTAGTTGATCGTCACCGCCACGTAGCCTCGTTTGGCTGCCTCCTCAATGCTGTTTCGGTAACGTTGGCGGTCACCGTTCGCCCAGCCACCTCCATGAATAAAAACGATTGCAGGATGTGGGTCATCGCCATTGGGCCGAGCCAAATCGAGTTTCAGTTCCGTCTCGCCCACCAAACCGTAAGTGAGATTCTCCTCGACGAAGATTTCGGCAGACTGGGTAACGCTGCCCACGCAACAGAATGCCGTGCCAAAAAGAATCGTGAGCAAACTTCGAGCCCCATGCATGATGTAGTCTCCGATGGATTGTCCGCTACTTGTTCGTACCGACCAATCTCTCACACGCTTCCAACATCGCCCTGATCGGCTCAGAATCGGCAAGTCTACTTACCACTTGCAGCGGTGGACATCCTAACTGTCTTCAGCACCATCATTTGGATGATGGGGGCGATCTGGAAGCACTACAAATGGGTCGCTGTTGCTCAGGTGCCGTACTTTGTGTGGGTCTCAATGGCGACAGTGTCGCAGTTGAGCATTACGTGGATGAATTGGGGAAGTTAATCACTTGAAAAATAACGCCACCCCAACGTCGTCCATTCGTCTCGGCCTTTGCTGTATCTTTCGGGATCAACCGATCAAGTTCCGCAACACGACAGTAAAAGCCATCAGCAGCATGTGTCGTGATGCGGCTCTCACCAAGTTGTCGGGACTCTGCATGGCGAATGCGGATGCGTTGCAGGCATCGCTACAATTCTGTGCCGACAATGGGATCGGCTGCTTCCGCATCAACAGTCAAGTCCTGCCAATCAAAACTCATGCCGAATGCGGCTATGACATGGCTGAT
>JBDOMS010000172.1:0-6134 GCA_039831735.1 Pirellulales bacterium | reverse complement strand
ATTTTGTGACATGGAGTCCTGTAATGACACGGTTTCGAATCGTTGGTAGCACAGTTATTGATCCCTCCCAGCGCATCCACACTGTCACAGATGTCTTTGTGCAGAATGGTAGGATTGTAAGTCTCGGGGGTGAGCACGCTGCAGAAGAAACCATTGATGCGAACGGATTGATTGTTTGTCCAGGTCTTGTCGACATGCATGTCCATCTTCGTGAACCGGGGCGTGAGGAAGATGAGACAATAGTAACTGGTGCTCAGGCAGCACTTGCTGGAGGATTTACAAGTATTGCGTGCATTCCAAATACGGAGCCTCCGATTGATACTCAGGCAGACGTCGAGTTCATCCGTCAGAAGGCAGCGCGGGCTGACGCTGCGAATGTGTTCGTGGTTGCTTGTGTCAGTAAGGATCGTGAGGGAAAAGAACTTGCCGAAATTGGTCAATTAGTTGAGGCAGGTGCAGTGGCCTTCAGTGATGATGGTTCACCCGTTTCTGATGCCGAGTTGATGCGGCGGGCATTTGAGTACTGCCGTATGTTTGACAAGCCGATTCTCGCTCATGAGGAAGTACTTGAACTTTCTCATGGAGGTGTAATGAATGAAGGGCTTGTTTCACTATCGCTCGGGCTTCCTGGCATGCCTGCGGCGGCAGAAGATGTCATGATTGGCAGGGATATTCAGCTCGCTGAGGTTACTAAAGGTCGGTTACATGTGATGCATGTGTCAACGGCACAAGGGGTCGCCTTAGTCCGAGATGCTAAAGCAAGAGGCGTGCGAGTGACAGCGGAGGCCTGCCCACATCATTTCACACTTACGGATGAGAGCCTTCGTGCTTTTGATTCGAATTTCAAGATGAGCCCACCGCTACGCACGGCAGCAGATGTGGATGCCATCATTGCGGGTCTTATTGACGGCACGATTGATTGTATTTCAACCGATCATGCCCCCCATGCTCTTGAGAAAAAAATGCTAGAACTTGATCGTGCTCCCTTTGGTATTCTTGGTTTGGAAACTGCAGTCGGCTTGGCGGTTACTCGGCTCATCGTCCCTGGTCGGATTGGCTGGCCACGCCTTGTTGAAGCTATGAGTACATTACCATCAAAAATACTTGGCATTGAACGGGGCACCTTAGCTGATGGTGCTGTGGCTGATATATCCATCATTGATCCAAATATGTCATGGGAGGTTGATGTTGAAAAATTTCGCTCGAAAAGTGTGAATTCTCCTTTCCACGGGTGGATGTTACAGGGGAGAGCAGTGACCACTATTGTTAACGGTCGTATAAAGTATCAATTGCGCGCATGACACTTATCATTGATGGATACAATCTGCTGCATGCTTCTGGAGTGTTTGGATCTGAACGAGGTGCTCGAGGATTTGAGCAATCAAGAGTGGCTCTACTTGATGTCTTAGTCGAGTTACTTGGTGATGATGCAGCAAATACAATAGTTGTTTTCGATGCAGCCAACGCTCCAGACCATTTGCCCCGACGTCACTCGCATGGACGGCTTCAAGTGTGGTACGCGAGAGACTACCCAGATGCCGATGCACTGATTGAAGAACTATTAGAAGAGCATGCTTCTCCTCAGGAATTGGTGATTGTTTCAAGTGATCGTCGTATCCAAAGGGCGGCTCGTCACCGGCGTGCCCAGTCGTTTTCGAGCGATACATGGCTGGCAGAACAACGCCGTCGCCAAAACAACGCAATACCCAACCTTGATAAGAAGCCACCAGATCCATCTCCGAGCGATGTGGAAATCTGGAAACAGTATTTTGGTCTCTAAGAGGAACTTTTTTTCCTTTTGGCCCAGCGGGCAAGTTTTCTATCGAGTGTCGATCTTTCGATGCCTAATACAGAAGCAGCCTTCGTCTTATTGCCTCCCATTGCCTCAAGCGTTGCCATGACATGTTTTCGTTCTAGGTCATTCAATGATTGAGGAACGTAGGTGCCAGAATGTGAAAGACTCATTTTGCCGGAGTCGCCAGGAGCTAAAAGGTGACTCAGTGATAATTCCTCCGCATCAATTAATGGGCGTTGTGAAAGAACAACTGCTCGCTCAATACAGTTTCGGAGTTCACGGATATTACCTGGCCAATGGTACGTCTTCATAGCCTCTAATGCTGCAGGAGTGAATCCTTCAACGCGATGACCTGTTTCTTGTACAAAGCGATTAAGGAAATATTGAGACAATACTTCGATGTCTTCTGGCCGCTTACGCAGCGGTGGAACAGCAATTTCAACAACCTTAAGACGAAAATAGAGATCACGTCTGAAATCACCTGATTTCACTGCTGCTTCAAGGTTGCGGTTTGTGGCTGCGACCACACGAACATCAACCTGAACCCGATTGCTGCCACCAACCCGTTCAAAGGCATGGCCCTCAAGGACACGAAGAAACTTTGCCTGAATAGCTGCACTCATTTCACCAATTTCGTCAAGAAACAATGTTCCTTTATGCGCTGACTCAAACTTTCCTGTCTTGCGATCGGTTGCCCCCGTAAAGGCACCTTTTTCATGACCAAATAACTCACTTTCGAGCAGTGTTTCGGTGAGAGCTGCACAATTGAGACAGATGAACGGTGCTCTTTTACGATCACTCGCCTCATGGATTGCACTTGCAACAAGCTCTTTACCAACACCACTTTCTCCACAGATCAACACAGTTGCTCTTGTTGAAGCCACGCGCACAACCTGCCCAAGAATTCCCTGCAGCACTTCACTGTTACCGACAATTTTTGACTCTAATCGCAATCGATTCCGTAGTCGCTCATTTTCATCAGCAGTACTTGCGAGCTTTGATGATAACGTTTCGCGAGTCGATAGATTTTCGAGGGCAACACTCACCGAATCACTTACAGCCATCACGAAATCTAAATCATCAGCCATCTTTTGTGGCTTTTGCTCTTGGTCAGTTTGATCAGCTGATGAATACTCAGCATGAATAATTCCAACAGGATGCCCTCCAAGGCGAATAGGTGCGGTAATAGTTGATACAGAAGGTTCGTTGTCAGTTCCTTGCGTAGCGGCGACAACGGCCTCATCAGTTGAAAGAACAGTCGATATTGCGACGGTGGGAATTGGTTCTGGACTCGAATCGGCTGGATAGAGTGCCGTAGGGTATAGTAAATCTGCATTTGCAATACCGGTTGAAGGAATATCTGAAGGACTGGCGGGCAGTAGAATGAGCCCTCTGGTGGCACATACACCTGGGATGATGGTTTCCAATGCAACGGTTGCCACTTCTGTAAGTGACTTTGTTTTGCCAAGAGCAAATGCAAGACGACATAGCTCACCCGCTGCACGTCCTACCCGTGGTAAATCGTCTGCAGATTCTCGAATATCTTCAAGCAATCGACCGCGAGCTTTCCGGTGTACAATTGATTTCTGCCATGCTTCATGCTCTGCTGACATGGCATTGGTCGCTCCACCTGCAGTATCAGGTTCGCCCTCTGGGTCTGTTGGTGGATCACCTTCTCCTACCAAAATCTCTACACGACCAATCTGTATTATCTCTCCAGACTGTAGCGAGCGGTCTTTCGCAAGCCGTTCACCATCTAAAAAAGTGCCATTCCGACTATCGAGATCTCGAAGAACCCAGCCATCTTTTTGAGGACAGATTTCTGCATGTGACCGACTTGCCCGATCATCCTGTAAGACCACGGTATTAGTAGGTGCTCTACCAAGGGTAATGCTCTCTTCTTGCGAAAGAAGCACGACGGAAGGACCAGCTACTGGGTCCCGAATCAGCAGATAAAGGGGTGATGCGGACATATGATATTCCTTAGTATCTACCATCCGGATCGACCTTGCTACCGGGGGAATTAAGAAACACCCCAAAAAAACACTATTTTTACGGGAGAGATCGGGTTTGCCGTCACATTCGTACCCGACTAGCATCTAAGGACTTCACCAACTTTTCCATCAGCCCCGAGGTTTTCTATGTACCGCGGCGCCAAATCGGCATCATTTACGTGCTCTTCTTGCTTAGCCTTAGCCCTCGCAGTTTTTCTTATTCCAGGGTCTTGCAAAACCTACGGTCAGCAGGGAGGAGGTGGAGGCTTTGGCGGAGGCGGTTTTGGCGGTTTTGGTCAAGCCGTTGGAGGTATTTCCATTAATACCGATGGTGTTGTGAGGAACATCCACCCAGAGGCTTTACAAGACCTTGTCACGTCCCGACGGAAAGCCCTTGAAAAAGATCCGGGGTTTGAAGACGCAGGTGTACGTCGAGTGTCTCTGGCTGGACTGATAAGTGCAATCAATGGAGCAAAGGGAGGTCCATTACCCATTGATGTAATCTTCCTTTCTGGTCTTCAGCGAATTACTGAGATTCATGTTGTCCCTGAAAGCAAGGATATCATTCTCTCTGGCCCAGCTGAAGAAGTTACTGTTGATGCCCGTGGAAATATAGTTGGGGTTCAATCAGGTCGGCCCGCCTTACGTTTAGAAGATTTTGTGGAAGCCTATCGCGCTATCGATGGAGCTCGATCTGGAGGGATGCAGTGCTCAATTGATCCAACTGAAGAAGGTCTTCGAAAACTCCAGGCATTTTTTCAAAATCAGCGAGGTCTTCAGAGTAACCCGGATGCAATGCTTCGTGGTATGGAAGAAGCGCTTGGCCCACAAGTCATACGAGTTAGCGGAGTCCCAGATGACTCTCGTTTTGCTCAGGTGCTTCTTGCAGCTGACTATAGAATGAAAAGAATCGGCATGGGGCTTGAGTCTTCGGGGGTTCGTGAAATCCCAAGTTATTTAGCAATGGTTCCTGCTGGAAGATCCGCGTCTGCATTACCTCGTTTTTGGCTTGAGCCGATGTATGAGCCATTGAGCCATGACCCCGACGAATTGTCATGGCGTATTAATGGCCGAACAATGACGTGTCTCAGTGAAAGCGATCTACTTGCAAAGAATGGTATCGAGCGAGGTCAAGGAGCAGTTGATGGAATTAGCAAAAAGTGGTGTGCTACCATGACGGAGCACTATGAAGAGCTGTCTCGTCAATATCCGGTTTTTGCAGAACTTGTTAATTGTGTTGATCTGGCCGTTGTTGCGGCCTTGATTCACGGCCGGCAACTGGATCAACGAAGTGGGCTTAGTCTGGAGCCCCTTCTCAATCAATCAAGTGTGCCGTTACCGTCATATCCGGTCGCAAAAACAGTGCCGACTGTTGCAACGAAATTACGCAAGGGAAGAGGTTGGGTCGTGAGTGCTTCTGGTGGTGTGCAGTTTCAGCCATGGGCGTATGCAGTTGACGTGGATGAATCAGTTGACCTTGTAGATTCTCGATTGGATGTACTCAAGAGTCGACAGGACAATAAATGGTTTTGGTAGCCGCTTAGATGCCGGTCGGTGCCATCCACGAAATGTCACTGATTGTATTTGCGGCATAGGGAAAAAATGAATCAACCCACCCAGAATCAGTGAGCATGCTTAGGTTTGAAATGTGACTTGTGCAGGGTGGGGGGCTGGATTTTACAAGCGTGAGGCCGGTTTTATATTCAGAAGCCACACACGCAGCAATAGAATCACTCGTGACAGACCAATTCTTTGGAAGATCAATGTGATGAGGGCAGTACGTTAACCATTCACGAACATCCAAAATGCATGGTGATTGTTCCAAAAGAGGATGATGTGACAAAGGTATATCAAGAACGCGTGAAACAAGTTTTGCAACGACGTACATGCAGTCGAGGGCGGTATTGTGCATCATCACTTGTGACTGAGGTGATGCCCCGTCAATCTGGCGCAAACCATTGACAATTGCCCCACCACCAAGGATGACAATGGGCGATCCTTGAAAGTCTCTAATCAGTGCATTGAGGAATAATGGCCAATGAGGCCGTGAAAGCAGGCTGCCGCCGATCTTTATGACAGGCGTCTCAATCTCATTTGTCTCTTGTGATTGACGAATCCAGCCAGATGACCATGTCATGTTCATGAAAGAACCCCTCTTGCAATTAGGGCAAGTGCATGAGCCGGAGCTGATCGCGAAACAACATTTGAAAAGAAATCCTGAAGATAAATGGTTGAGATGTCCATGGGTAAGTTGTTTATGACTTGTTGCGCGAGCCGTTTCCCATGTCCAGAAACAACAACAGTATTCGGCTTCAGCCTCGATTTCAGTATGACCTTTTGTAAAC
>JBDOMS010000488.1:0-6142 GCA_039831735.1 Pirellulales bacterium | reverse complement strand
GCTGGTGCAACGGATGTGAACATCGAATCAATTAGGGGAACACTTTCTGATCATTATGATCCTAGAAAGAAAGTGCTTCGTTTATCAGAGTCTGTTTATGGTAGCCGTTCGTTGGCAGCCGTAGGCATTGCTGCTCATGAGGCGGGTCATGCTCTTCAGGATGCACAGCGGTATCCTTTGATGAGTCTTCGCAATGCGGCTGTTGGTATGGCAAGCTTTGGCAGTGGTTTTGGTATCATTTTATTCATCCTAGGACTGGCAATGGCACTCCAGCAGATAGCTTGGTTGGGTCTCTTGCTTTTTGGAGCAACCGTTTTTTTTCAACTTGTCAATCTGCCTGTTGAAATTGATGCCAGTAATCGTGCGAAGGCATCCTTAGTTGAATTGGGTATTGTTCCTGCGAATGAAATGCCAGCGGTCAACGCAGTGCTCAATGCAGCTGCCTGGACCTATGTCGCGGCAACACTTCAGAGTGTTTTGACCATTCTTTACTATGCTTCATATCTCACAGGAATGCGTAGTGATGATTGATAGTGGTGCTAGAAGCCTGCCTGTGTCGGTTTTTGGGTGCGTATAACTGTGATTAGTGGTTCAGTGAGTACAAGAGTACATTGAGAGCAATCTTCTTGGCATCGTCGCGTTCATATCCTGTGCATTCCATTGAGTTCTGTTTTTCGAGTGCACAAGAGATATCGAAAGGAGAGAAAATAACCGCCCAACGGTCACCAAGTCGGATGCCTTCTAGTTTTGGAGACACTCGTCGTTTTACCGTTCCTAAAGGACCATCCCCTCCGGATGGCTCACGGAGAGTGACTTCTCGAATATCGTAGCCCCCATATTCCTTTGCTGTAAAAATAAGATCTGCTGCAGGAATTTCTTCAAGTTGTTGTTCAGGGAATAATAGGGACATTTCTGATCGGAAAGCCGTTGTAAAGCCTCGGGCGGCGCAGACACTGTCCGCAAGAATGGTGCCGCCCCGCTCAATAAATTGGGTAATTTTTTCTCGCTGTTTTGCGGTGAAAGAAAAACTTTGACGTCCGTGCATAAAAACGAGATGGTATGAAAACAATCTGGGATCTGTTGGATCAATAAGTTGATGAGCCTCATTTACTTGGATGCCTAATTCTTTTGCAGCTGTGCGAAGAATAATTGTCAGCGCTGATGGCGCTGCATCACACAGCCCGGCATGCCGAAGTTTGCCAATAGCGAGTTGACCTCTTTCTGATAGGGATACATCTGAATTATTTTGGAGATCGATTGCAAAAAGTTCATCTTTGTTTTTCAATTCACGATTCGTCGCGTAGGCTAAAACATTCACACCAACAGATAATGCTGCATCCACTTCACGCTGAATGGCAGGAGGTAGTTTTTTTGATGTAGTCCCTGCCAATTCCCAGAGGCAAGAAAGACTGGGCATCGGAGTACTGTTCGGCTCTAAGTCTGTCGGTGGAGCATAGACCAGACATGTTCGGCAGCCATAGTCAACGCCCAATAGAGGGCGTTGTAGTTCCGGGGGGACAATGTCCTCTGCATGCCATGCGGGATGCTCTGGCGGCAGGAGATGAAGTCGGTATTCAGGCTCCGGGAAAATGGTTTCAATAAGTTGACGCATTTGAGAATCAAAAGCATTACTTGCTGGACAGCAGGCTTCAGCAAAAATAAATCCTCCTTCATCTATACACTGCCTTAGTTTTTTTCCAGACTGATCACCGAGGTCAAATTCATTTTTCCCAGATAACCAAAGTACGGGAGCTTGTAACATGTCGTTGACATCAGCGCGAGGTGTGTCAAGCATGTGCCACGAAAGGCCTGCTGGATATTCCTTTTTCCACTTTTTTTCAACATGTGAAACGAGGTGTGCTATGTCATGGCCATGACGATTTGAGTCAATGCTTGGTTCATGTCGACTCTTTGCAACAATGACAGGCCGTCGTCCTTTTGCCAGAAACAGGAGAGCAAATGATGTAGCCACCGTGGAGTCTTCAATTCTTCCTCCCTTGAAGGCTCCACCCAGGCCATCCTGTACGCTCAGTAGCATTTCAGCACCTTCACGATACCAGTCATGATTACCGATAAAACGACGTGCAGTAAGTCTTCCGACACGCTCAAGTCCGTACAGGTAATAGTAAAGCCATGTTTGGCCTCCGGTCGCTGGGTTTTCTTTCACTGAAAATCGATTGCCAAGCCACTCAAGACCGCGTTCCAGGACTTCAGGAGAACCTCCTCCAGCGCAGCATGACACTGATTCACCAAGCGGCCTTGCACTCGGCCTGCCAAGATGTTCAGTGGTAATCCAGATGCTCGTGATCCCTGCGCATGTCATACTTCCAGAGCCACCACGATTTCCTATCGTATAGCCCCATGAACCGTCACCGTTGGCACATGAGAGCCAGTACTGTTGCGCACGTGTCCAGATGACCTCTTTGATATTGATCCCTAAGTTTGCAGCTTCGTGGAGGGCAAGCATTGCATATTGTGAGTTTGAGTTGTCACCAGCCCCGCGACCAATACTGTAGGACCATGAGCCAGTGGTCGGACCCTGAGCAACCTGAGCCAGTTCGAGCCACTCAACATTTCGAACGATAAGAGGACGATCAGTGATTGGTGAGAGCATTGCAAATACCATTGTTTGCAATGAGACAGAATATGTTTCCTCAGGCTCATTCTGTCGAAGGAATGTAAGGCTTTTGGAGATCACAGGATGGTCTTTTTCAAGTCCGGCATTTGCCAATGCAAGTACCACTAAAGCAGTTGCTCCAACACGAGTTTCAGTAGTTCGCATTGTGCATTTCCAAGAACCATCAACTTCTTGTTCTCGAATAAGCCAGTCTTTGGCCTTTTCGATTGATTGCTGAATAGTTTCTGGTGCTAACTGACCCCTGACGGGAATCGTTATGAAGAGTGCGATGAACAGAAAAACAACTGTTTTCAAAGAAAAAAAATGTTGGCCGAAGAAATGATGGAATGGTGCCAAAAATTGCATGTCACCAACTCCTCGTTTTAGTGGATAGATAAAGAATCTAAGAATACACTACCGTACTTTATCATTATTATAGAGGTTATCGCCGAACCAAGATCTGCGGTATCATAATCATTCCGTTACCCCAAGGAATAGTCGTGTGTCGACACCTTCTAAATCCAAGACGCTTGATGATATTCTGCATGAGTTTTCTCAGCATCGAAAGTTGATGCAGGATGAGTTACAAAAGGTTATTGTCGGACAAACGGATGTCATTGAACAACTGTTTGCTGCAATTTTTACGAGAGGACACTGTTTATTAGAGGGTGTACCAGGATTGGCCAAAACGTTGATGGTTTCTACGTTATCTCGAATCCTAGATGTAGATTTTAAGAGAGTGCAATTTACACCAGATCTTATGCCCTCTGATATCACCGGTACGAATGTGCTTGAAGAAGACGAATCTGGACGTCGTCACTTCAGGTTTGTTGAAGGGCCGATTTTTACAAACATACTCCTGGCAGACGAGATTAATCGAACACCCCCAAAGACACAGGCAGCACTGTTGCAAGCTATGCAGGAGAGGGAGGTATCGGTTGGACAGGAGACGTATCAACTTCCAGATCCATTTTTCACAATTGCCACTCAGAATCCAATCGAACAGGAAGGTACATATCCGCTCCCGGAAGCCCAACTTGACCGTTTTATGTTCAACATAAAGGTAGGATATCCATCAGCTTCTGAGGAGGAGCAGATCCTGTTGGCCACTACGAAATCAGAAAAGCCTGATGTAAGAAAAGTTCTATCAGGACGTGCGATTATCAACATTCAAAAGCTCGTTGGCAGTGTTGCTGTGAGTGAGTATGTAGTAAAGTATGTTTCCGGGATTGTGAGATCAACGCGTCCCAAAGATGAATCGGCCCCAGACTATGTGAAACAAATGGTTGATTGGGGAGCTGGTCCGAGAGCTGGTCAATTTCTGATTCAGGGTGGAAAAGCGATGGCCGCCATGGATGGTCGATTCAGCGTGTCGCTTGAGGACGTTCGAAGGATTGCAGTGCCAGTATTGAGACATCGCATTGCCACAAATTTTCAGGCTCAGGCTGAGGGGCTTACAAGTGAGTCGATCATCGAGCGATTGATTCAGGAATTCCCAGAGCCTGAAATCCCAAAACTTGTAAAGTGATCCGACTATGGCCCGTGCTGTCGAGGAATACCTAAAGCCGGAAGTTGTTCGTCAGATATCTCGCCTAGATCTTCGAGCGCAGTTTATTATTCGAGGTTTTTTGCAAGGACTACACTCAAGCCCATATCAGGGGTTCTCGGTCGAGTTTAGTGAACACCGCAAATATACACTTGGCGATGATCCAAAAGACATTGATTGGCGCATCTATGCCAAAACTGACAAACACTATGTGAAGCAATTCCATGCTGAGACGAATATCACGGGATATCTTGTGATCGACACAAGCAGCTCAATGAGTTTCACATACCAGCAGGAGTTATCAAAACTAGATTATGCCATTTCCCTCGCTGCAGCGCTTTGTTGGATGATGATCCACCAACAAGACCCATGCGGACTAATTCTTTTTGATGATAAAATTCGCCAGAGTTTGCCAGCAAAATCGCGGCGTTCGCAGATTGCTCAGATTCTTTCAGTGTTAGCAAGAGTAGAACCATCAGGTAAAACGGATATTGCTGGTAGCCTCACGCAGATTGCTGCAATGCTTCGCCATCGATCGCTCGTCATGGTCTTTAGTGATTTGCTAGGAGATCCACTATTGATTCGTGATGCCTTGCTTCGGCTTCGTCATCGTGGGCATGATGTCATTCTTTTTCATATACTCGATGAAGCAGAAACAAAATTTCCATTCCGAGGAGTTGTGGAATTTACCGAGCCAGAGTCTCAAGAAAAAATTACGATAGATGCAGATGCAGCTAGAAAAGATTATGAGGAGGAAGTACAGTTATTTCGTGAAGAGTTCAAGCGAATGTGCTTTCAATCTCGAATTGATTACGTGCCTCTTGATACCAGCATGCAGTTTGATGCAGCACTTGTGAGTTATTTGCAAAGTCGCAAGAACAGGTTCTAGTTTTGACTGCTCAGTGTCTTTGTACTTGTGGGTAACAAGAGGCATTCAGTCGTAAAGTCAATCGTTTTATGAATGTTGGTGTAGAATTCTTGGTATGGCTGTATCTTTCCTAACGCCGATGCTTTTAGCGGGCACAGCACTTGTGAGCGTGCCAGTCCTGTTGCACTTGCTTATGCGGCAAAAACCGGTGAAGCAAGAATTTCCTGCAATACAGTTTTTGAAAAAAAGAATAGTGTCGAATCGGCGGAGCTTACGAATTAACCATCTTCTTTTGCTCTTGGCAAGAATAGCGGCAATCGTGCTTCTGGCTTTCGCGATGGCAAGGCCTGTTGTTCGCAATGTGGCTTGGTTAGCAGATGTGAAAGAACCAGTGGCTGCAGTCCTTGTCTTTGATACGGCTCCAAGGATGGAGCTTCTCGAAGCAAATAAAACAAGGTTGGAGCAGGCAGTCGCTCTGGCGGAGGATCTTTTTGAAAAGCTTTCTCCGTCGAGTGAGATTGGAATTATCGACACAGCTGGTAATCATATTACGTTTTCAGCCTCAGTATCAGCCGCAAGGAAGAAGGTGAAGCAGTTGACAGTGGCATCACCTGTCAACAGCCTTTCCACGTCAATCTCGGAAGGACTTCAGTTGCTGAAAACTTCTGAGCGTGCGAGAAAAGAACTCTACATTTTTACGGATTGTTCTCGCGGGGCACTTAGTTCCATGAAGCCTTTTACGAATGAGAACGAATCTGAAAATGTTTCAATTCTATGGATTGATGTTGGAGCTGTGAGTATTGCAAATTGTGCAATTGATTCTGTGGCCCTGTCATCAGATCAACTTGCAGTTGGTACTTCACTGGTGATCACAGTGGCTACTACGAGAACAGGGCCTCCTGTTACAAGGGGACTAGCAGTTGAAATACTTGATGAAAATGGTGCATATGTCCGACGAGCAGAGAAGCCATTCATCTGGAAGGCCGATAGCTCTGGTCAGGTCAACTTTGAGATTACTGGGCTTGCACCAGGCACTCGTCAGGGAAGGGTAATTATTCTTGGGAATGATGACTTACCTGCCGACGACGTTCGTTCTTTTACACTTGATGTA
>JBDOMS010000230.1:0-1519 GCA_039831735.1 Pirellulales bacterium | reverse complement strand
AGAGTTAGCAGAATTACAGGAGTTGCTGTACGCCTCAGACACGTGGAGCGTGTTGGTTGTCTTTCAGGCACTTGATGCAGCGGGTAAAGACGGTGCTATCAAGCATGTGATGAGTGGTGTCAATCCACAGGGCGTGGAGGTGACAAGCTTTAAGGAGCCATCGTCAGAAGATCTTGATCATACATTTCTCTGGCGATGTATGAAAAAGATCCCTGAACGGGGTCGAATTGGCATATTCAATCGATCCTATTATGAGGAAGTGCTTATTGTTCGCGTGCATCCAGAGTTGCTAGAAGCCCAGCGTATCCCGAATGTGCATGCAGACAATGAAACCTGGCGAGATCGCTTTCATGACATTAATGCCTTTGAAAAGCATCTTGCTCGCAACGGTACGAAAATCATTAAATTCTTTTTGCACGTTTCGAAAGAAGAGCAAAAAAACAGGTTTCTTGATCGAATTAATCGGCCCGACAAGCACTGGAAGTTTGCGAGTGCTGATATTAAAGAGCGGCAATACTTTGATGACTATACAAAAGCGTATGAAGAAATGATTGCAGCGACTAGCACTGAGTATGCGCCATGGTATGTCATTCCCGCTGACAACAAATGGGTGAGTCGCGCTGCTGTCGCCACTATTTTAGCAGGCACGATTGAACAGCTTGATCTAAACTGGCCGGTGGTTACAGACAAACAAAAGCAAGAAATAGAATCCGCTCGCAAAAAGCTTGAAACAGAGTGATTCAGGATTTGTTCCAGCCTCATGCTAGGCTGAGCGTTTGAGTGGCACTTCTGGTATCGTTCCAATCTGCCCTGCAATCGCGCCGTCGGCATCGACTTTCTTCGGTAGCGTGTATTCAGGAACAAGCTGATGGAGGAGCACCCGAATCTCATCTCCAGGGCGGTGCAATACGTTGGTGAGTTGTTCAATAACAACGTCTGCACTCTCAACACCGATGGCCTTAATTTTTGCTGAATGAATTTTTGGATGTGCGGTATCCAAAAGTTTTTCGTGGTCAGTAAAGAGCTCTTCGTAAAGCTTTTCACCAGGTCGCAGTCCGGTATAACGAATTTCAATGTCACGACCAACTTCAAGGTTGGAGAGCTTGACCATGTCATGGGCCAGGTCGGCGATCCGTACTGGTTCACCCATATCGAGCACAAAGACCTCACCACCTTTTCCGAGGAGTCCGGCTTGAATAACCAGACGTGCCGCTTCTGGAATGGTCATGAAGTATCGTTCAATATCAGGATGGGTCACAGTAATCGGCCCGCCCCGAAGAATCTGTTCCCGAAAAACGGGTACAACACTTCCAGCTGAGTTGAGTACATTTCCAAATCGGACTGTTGAAAATTGGGTTTTGTATTCGTCTGCAATGAGCTGCACAAGCATTTCAGCGACACGTTTGCAGCATCCCATAACACTCGTTGGGTTTACCGCCTTGTCAGTTGAAATCATGACAAATGTCTCAACATCATGCTTGCCAGCGGCCCGAGCAAGAATAGAGGTGGCCAGCGGTAT
>JBDOMS010000195.1:0-1519 GCA_039831735.1 Pirellulales bacterium | reverse complement strand
AACTCATATCAAGGTTATTGATGGAGGGCATGGTTTGGGTCCTGCTGCTTCGCCGCTTAAGCCGCTACTTACAAAAATGCTTGGGTGGTCTGGGAGTTGATGAGTAGGAAGCATTGTTTTGCGTGCAGTGACTCTTTGAACTTATTCTTGGCACACTCATACATATCGGTGTGTATCAGTTGTATAGGTTAAAGAAGGCTGGCAACTCTTTCTGACCAAATTGCTTTCCTAATACCGAATGTTCCCATAAGTAAAAAGGATGACCTAAACCTCAAACCTCAGTCAGGAGCATTTCATGCGCCGCGCGTTTCTCATTGCCATCATCATGGCAACAATGTTTCTAGCCTCAAGTGGAGAGGCTTCAGCCGCTCGTTATTCCCAGCAAAGACAATCTGTTGCAACACGTCGTTTTCGCCCCTTCGCGAAACTCATTGAATTGGAACGACGGAAAAACGAATGGCTTCGAAGTGTATTTTTCAGGCGTTAGCTGGCATGCAATCATAGAAGAGGCTGTGTCGTTTTTTTCTGGCCGGGAGATGTAAAACTCCCGGCCAGAGTTCGTTTCTCATTAATAGAAATTCATAGCTGCCTTTTTATGACGCTTTGGTAGGCATGCTGACATACGTGTTTCTCTCACACTGAACGTGTTTTTCTATCACATGCAAAAGGAGCAGCCATACACGGAGACAGTCAACATAATGCCATAAGAAACTAAATGTTTCGGCGTGTAGAGACAGTTTTTGAAAAATGTATGCCCTTCAGTATGTAACGAGTATAAGATTTCATGTGTTACGCAATTATGTTTCAAGAAGGTTGCTTTTTTGACTGACCTAGTGTCAATCAATTATCAAATTTTATTTAAGAAATAGTCGTGTTATGAATCGTCGAATTTTTCTTAGGCAAGCTGGGGTTTCTATTGGATTGCCTTTTCTTCCATCACTGAGGTCTTCAAAGATTGCTATTGGTGGCCAACAAGTGACATCGGGTTCGAAGAAGATGGTCTGCATTGGAAATATGCTCGGATTTCATCCAGCCGCTTTTTGGCCATCTATAAAACAGGTTGGAGGTGAAGGGGGATTTATAGCGCTGGAGAATTTTGAGTACGGTATTACAACACAATTGCTCAATGAGATACGGGAACGGAGTACGCTTATTCAGGGGCTTGATCATGGTACCAAGGGAGGTCACTTCGGTATTCATTCTTTTCTGTCTGGTGTGAAGCAGAATGAGGCAAGCGCCATGATCCATGGCAACGTCACGATCGACCAGTTCGCAGCAGAGCATGTTGTTGGGCAGACACGGTTTCCCTCCCTAACAATCGGAAGCCTTGAAGGCATCCATGGTGGCTGTCAGCTTTCTTGGACACGGACAGGTACTCGAGTGCCACCAATTCCTGGTCCAGAGCAGTTATTTAAAAAACTTTTTGTAAATGCAACAGGGAAAGATAAGGATTCTGCAACAGATCGCTTTACGCTTCAAAGTTCTATCTTAGATGTTGTCCAAGAGCAGGCACATGATT
>JBDOMS010000102.1:0-1520 GCA_039831735.1 Pirellulales bacterium | reverse complement strand
CCCAAGCCTTATGGGAAAGGCTGTGGCCTGGAGTCTTATCGTACAAGTCGGTGCATCGCTTTCGGTGGGATTAATGGCCCGTGGTGTCGGCGTAGCGCTCGAGTGGATTACCTGGTTTTCTGTTGTTCCGTTAATTGCTTTAGCTATTGTCTTGCCAATAAGCATTAACGGTGTTGGCATTCGCGAAGGAGGTATGGTTTTCCTACTTGGCCAATGGGGAGTTGCTGAAGAAAAAGCCGTCGCTGTAGGACTTCTTTGGTTTTTTGCAACAATCGTGACTGGGCTTTTTGGTGGAGTTCTTTTTTTAATAGACCGCCAGTCAACAAAAAGCGTTCTGGCAGATACAACCTCAAGATCTTAGCCAGTTATCGGTGAGGAATATTGCTGCTACCGTCTTTGCATCCTCAATCAAGCCACTGCTACACATCGCTACCGCTTCACTCCATTGTACAACTCTTGGCTCAATACTTTCATTGGGCTCGAGCGCCTGAATTCCGCTTCGCAACCCTTTTGCCACAAAGAGATGCATTTTTTCATGTAAAATACCAGGAGACATCCAGAGTTCACCAAGGCTTTGTAGAGTGTCTGCCTGATAGCCTGTCTCTTCACGAAGTTCCCGACTTGCTGCATCATGCAATGATTCAACACGATCAAGGGTGCCAGCAGGAATTTCAATGAGAGTCCTTCCAACCGCCGCACGAAATACATTTATTAGACAAACCCGTTCGTCATCGACAAACGGCACGATACCCACACTTCCAGGGTGTTCAATAACATCTTTTGATCGAGAGCCTCCGCCACGACATTTTTCTACAATTCTTACAACACGGAAGCGATCTGACTCAAGAAGTTCGTCTCCTCCGAGTTTCTTAATTTTATATTTATCCATATAACCTTATGCCCTTAGTTTGTCGAGAAGTGGGGCAGAGACTACCCTTGCGGCTCTATCACCCACAGTAAGAATTGCATCTTGCTGTATTGACTTGATTGGAACAATTGCCATTGCCAGTGATACTCCTCGTTTTTCTAAGTACCCCACTGACGTAACCTGAGAGATCACCTTATTGTTACTCACTACATTATCGCCAACTAATGGCGAATCACCTTGTTCAACTTCGACCACCGTGAGTCTTCTATTCACGTGTCCAAGTGCATCAAGCCGAGCAACTGTTTCCTGCCCTAAATAGCATCCTTTCGTTAGACTGACTGCCCGATCATTAAGACCAATTTCTTGGGGTAATGTTTTCTCTGGTATGTCATTCACCGAAGGCCATCCCTGTTGTAGTCGTAGATACGTAATCATCTCGTCAGGACTATTCTGCAACCTGGCGGCCAGAAGAGAAGAATGCAGGACATCTTTGCGCTCATAAGGTACTGTGATTAAAAAACAGTCTGGAGAAATCCAATCAACCGGCATCAACTGTGCTGAAGTCGACCGCGTTGAAAAGTGATTGGCACCATCCCTTGCTTGAATTTGCTGGTATCGATTTACTGGCACTGACACATCGAAATAATTATCA
>JBDOMS010000416.1:0-1521 GCA_039831735.1 Pirellulales bacterium | reverse complement strand
GAGCTCGGCGCGGGAGCTGATGCCGAGCTTCAGGTAGACGTGTCGCAGGTGGTACTCCACCGTCTTGGGGCTCCGGAACAGCCCGGCGGCGGCCTCCCTGGTGGTGCGCCCCTGGGCCAGCAGCAGCGCGATCCGCTGCTCCTGCGGGGTCAGCTCGACGCGGCTGCCGAGGGGACCACGCTGCACCGTCTCGCCCGTCGCAGCCAGCTCCTGGGCAGCACGCTCGGCCCAGGGCGTCGCGCCGAGGAGGTCGAAGGTCTCCAGCGCGGCGCAGAGCCTCTTTGTTCAGCAAGATGCACTCGTCGGAGTTTTCATCACACTGATGGAATGACAAGACTGTATTGCAAGAAAATCCAAACGATGCTTCCACGTGAAGCACCAATACTTCGGAGGATGCCAATATCTCGAGTTTTTTCAAACACAATGGACCAAAAAATCGAAAGGATGAGCGCTGCCACAACAAGGTAGACGATTGAAAAAAGAGTTCGCATTAATTCACGTTCTTTTTCAATCGGACCCGTGAAACTTCTTTGTTGTTCTTCCCACGTGTGGATTGATAATCCGGGATCACTTCTTGACGGAGGAAACACGATGGTGTCACTTGGGAGTTGAGCGAGGAATTCATCGTACAATTGTACAATTCGTTTTTGCAATTCGTCTGCGGAAACATTTTCACTTCCACGTATGAGAACGCTTGTTGCTCTTGCTGGATCCACTCCAAGAATTTTAGTTGGATCATTCTCATCAACAATTTCTGCTTCATCGAGATGTAACAACTGTTGCGAGACACCTATTGGCACAAAAACTCTTGACTCATCAATCATGAACACGCCAGACTGAAATTCATTCACGAAAGGCATAATCATAGATTCTGGTTCAATTATCCCGCCTTGAGAATCCACTGGCAACATAGTTAATGTGCCTTCATACCTTGGGAGCCACCAATAGTCGTTCAGAATGACTTGATATGTGCCATCTTTTTGTCTTTCGTTTCCCTCGGAGACATGAAGGCCCGAAACGATTCCAGCCTTCCCATTTTGAGAAAGAGAAAGTCCTTGTTGGAGTAAAGCATCAGGATTCGTAAGTCGCTCATCAGAGGAAAGCACCTCTTTCCATAATGGTTCACTCAGAAGCGATTGTATCTCAGACCAGATCGAGCTTGTTTTGTAACTCAAAGTGCGAGAAGCACGGCTTACTATTTCGACGAGTGCATTCCATTTTTCGTCACCTAAGTTTTTGCGAAGCATTTCTTGATTTTCTGTGACGGCATCGAATAACAACCAGTCTAGTTGGTTTTTAGTTGGTGTTTCCCACTGGAAAGACTCGTCATAAGAGGTTACCTTCGCAAATGAAACAGGATCAATTCCCCAAACCTGAACTGTCTCGCTTTGTTTTGCTTCAGAGTCTGGATACGGCATTCGAAGCAAGCCCCAGCCGTCGACAACTGGAGAAGCAGCGAGTACTTTTTCATCTTTTTCAAGATGTTCGATAAGAGTTCCATAGTGTGGGATACCAGAGATT
>JBDOMS010000076.1:0-6173 GCA_039831735.1 Pirellulales bacterium | reverse complement strand
CCATCCACAGCACAAACAACACCAACAGCCCAACGACGGAACAGCCAATCAATGACTTCCGAGCGATGGAGCCTCCGGACTTTCCAACCTTCTGATTGTGTCGTGACATCATGTTCTCCAGCGCGGGGACAATCTGACTGAGGTATCAACTAATGTAGAAACGACGATACGCCTTCGCAATACTCCTTAAACGGGCAACCTCCGACTGAGTTGCACCACGTCGAGCAACACAAAAACACTGTTTTATCGAACATTCTGTGCTTCTTCCGGCTCTCAACCGGAATCCATGGCAATGCACAGACAACCCATGTTTTGGCAAACGACATCCGCTGAAATCATCTCCACGATGGGGAATCGTCGTTTCTCTCTGAACGTTTGGAATATTGTATTCTCTTGTTCTACCTTGCTTGGATCACACCGCTGACTTAAAACGATCACCTTCTTTTTGGCTTTTTCATCTCCACAGAGCGTTCATTCGGATGCCAGAAAAATACATGACTATGAATTCGTATACGTCGCTTCCCAAACGTGTTCACAAACGGTGTTACTGGATTGCAGGAATACTTATCTTCCTGCATGCAAGCATACTTTCAACGACTGTCTATGCTGCTCAACCAAACATCTTGGTTATTCTTGCCGATGACATGGGATACGGAGATCTCGGATGCACAGGTTCTTCACTCCTCCAAACAGAACACCTTGATGCTCTTGCGGAGTCAGGGGCTCTCTGCCAACAGGCATACGTTGCCAGTTCTGTATGTTCTCCCTCCCGAGCCGGGCTGATCACAGGCCGAGATCCTCGCCGCTTCGGCTATCAGGCAAACCTCAACAAAACATCAACATCCTATAGTACACGACCAGAGTTGCTTGGCCTTCCATCTGGTGAGCATACGCTCGGCGACCACCTTCGCGCCGCTGGATATGCAACTGCCATTATCGGAAAGTGGCACCTTGGCACCGGCCCCACATTTCATCCTCAACAAAGAGGCTTCGACTACTTTTGTGGAATGTTGGGTGGAAGTCATTCTTATTTTCCAAAGAAAGACAAGAACGATCTTGAACGGAATGGCCAGCCATTATCTGATTTCTCAAGTCCCTATCTCACAGATTTTTTTACTGATGAAGCTATTGCATGGATAAGCCAACAAGATAGCTCTGACAAAGACAAGCCATGGTTTTTATACCTGTCCTACAATGCTCCACATGGTCCACTGCAGGCCACAGAAGATGACCTTGACGCATGCTCACACATCAAGGACCGCAAGCGCAGGATCTATGCCGCGATGATGCTGGCATTAGATCGAGGCATTGGTCGTGTCATGGAACACCTCGATACACTCAATGAACGACAGAATACTCTTGTCTGTTTTTTTTCAGACAACGGCGGCGCGACTGGAAATGCGAGCTGGAATGGGCCCTTATCAGGAACAAAGGGAACACTCCGTGAGGGAGGTGTTCGCATACCGATGATTTGGTCATGGCCTGGTCATATACCAGGTTCCCAAGTCCATAAAGGAGTCATATCAAGCCTTGACCTTCTTCCCACCTTCATGGCTGTTGCCAAGAAAAAACCACTTCCTCTCAGTCCACCTCGTCCATACGAAGACGCCAACAATCGAAAAAAAGCCATTGCCATCTTCGGGGAATATGATGGCAAAAACCTTATACCTCAACTGAGTGGACGTGCACCCCCACCACCACGAACACTTTTTTGGCGACTGCAGGGACAAACGGCTGTGCTTGATGGTGCCGACAAACTCATACAACTCTCTCATCGTCCTCCACAGGTGTTTCAACCAGCGGACGATGCGGGTGAACAGCATGACCTCATCGATGATCATCCAGATCGGACACATGAACTCTTCGAGATGCTCGGAACATGGGAGTCGTCCCTCACAACGGTTCCTCTCTGGGGATCTTCACCTTTCTGGAGCGGACAAAGCTCAAAACAATACGACAACTATCCGCCACGCGCAGAACCTCACTAGGGACGCGAATAGCTTCGTCCTTCATTGTTCCCTTACAACGCATTTTGCATAAGCAGATAAACACTGTAGGCCACCACACTTCCTACAATACATGAACCGACATCGAGTGTGCACTGCGCAACAATTGGTCGTGAGACTGCAATGATCTGTGTGGCTAGAACAACTAGCGTTACCATCGCTATCTTAAACCAAATAAGACCGTGCGTGCCCCAGTTTATTATAAAAAATCTTGCAACAGGGTTTGACTCAATGACCGCATTGGTCATCAATCCCCGATTACTCAAATAGAGCAAAAGAAACGTCATAAAAACATCAAGCATACTTATCAAAATAAAACGACACGTCTCAGTCTCAAGTGGCAGATCATCACCGACTATTCGACGAATGCCGTGCACCAACCATTTCCTCAAACCTCTCACGCTTCACCTGCAATCGCATGGAAAAAGGAGAGCCTGCTGCTGACACCCAACAGAAAGCAGAACAATACAAGATTGCGGGGCTCAATACTACAATACTGACTCATCATCCCACCTGACTGGCTGAAAGCCACACGATACACATGGAGCAATGATCACTTTTATTCATCCTTGAGATTTTCGTTTCGCAAAGTTTTTCAATATCAGCTAAACTTTTCATCAAATTCTTATCTCTTGTGTAACGAGTACTTCATGAAGACACATCTTGTATTAATTTGTTTTTGTTACCTGCTTTCCCCGTGTGGAATCGCTTATGGTGTGGTTTTCTACCCGCCCTCACCAATATTCGCATTCCAAGTTTCAGCAGTTGAAGTCTTAGGCACCCAAGCTGCGGGACAGAGTTTACAGTCTGGACAAAACGCTCGACCAGCTGCCGTTCAGGCTGGGGAAGATGATACTGTTCAAGATGAAGGCGCTGCTTCAGATTCAACTTCCAATGCCAGCCCATTTGAAGTCCGCTATCTTATTTCGTATCTCGTCATGCTCATTTTCATTGGTGGAGGAACATTTCTCGTCGTTCGTCCCACTGGTCGAATCAGTCAGGACACTGATGAAAAAGAGAAGAAAGACAAGGACAAGAAAAAACAAAAAAAGTAGCGTTATTGTCCCGAGATGTTACCGCACTCGTTTGATCGAGCCTCCCACTCGCCACACCAGTCTCGCTCATCCGTTGATGGCCAAATGCCGGCGAGCACTAGTTTCTCATCTTTCACCTCTGGGAGAGCAGGGGGCATTCTTTTGCATTGCCCCCACCCATTTGCTTCCTTGATCCCAGCATGGGGTTTCCAGAAGCGACATGACCCACATGACAATCGCGTTCCGCCATCGTCGGAGTCATTCTCTTCAAATTCTTGTGTTTGACTCAAAGATACCACGTGTCACAACCCTGACGCTCCAGTCGTTTCCTGTTGACGCTGTTCTTTTTTTGCTGGGAACTCAACGACAACAAGAGATTTCTTTTCAGGATCATAGGCCCACTCCTGATAATAGGGGAGCATCGGTAATTGAATTCCATCCGGCTGATCCTTCCCAATGATCCTTTTCATAAACTCTTCATAGTCTTTTGGCTTTCGATCATTCTCAATCTCAAAGAACTGCATTTTCTGATCAACGGCTATGACACCGAGTTTCCCAACACTTGTTCGGTAGGCATCAGAGGCGACTGTCATTCCGTCACCTGTAATTTTCATACTTGCTAGTTGAGCTCCGTCTTCTAACGCCTTTTTCAATTGCAAGACGTTCTGAGTCGTTTTATTAATTGTTTCCCGAGTTTGAACTGCTTGTTTTTTAGGCGCTTCCTCAGGAGCACATCCAATCATCATTGTGACGACACAAACAAGGAGTGTTTCCCGGTGCAGTATTTTGTTTACTATCATCTTGTTCCTCATCTTTCACTCACACGTTGATATCTTAACCCATATATTTCGAATCAACACCACCCCTCACACGATATGCTACGGGAGCGAACTGAGTATACAATAAGACTCACATAAACCAGTACGGCACCATGTTCTTTTCCTTCAAAACCTGTAACGTAATACCTGTTCAATATAAACCCCACCTTTGCTGGCCACCGAAGAATCATCCTCATCTATGACCCCGGACCACTGCTTCAAATGTTACTTTCCGTGTTGATGAGTCGTGGATCATGAAACTGGACTCAATTGAATCAACACAACTGACGTTCCTGACGCCATCCCGCCTGGCATGGATTTTCCTTGACTGGGCTGCCAGTGCCTTTTCTGCAATCCTAATTACGCTTGTTGTCACCTATGTGGAAAAGATTGCGTTCTCCAAGGGTGAGTGGGGCGTCGCTGGGGGTGTTGTATGGGCATGGATTATCGCTGCGACAATGCTTGCTTCAGCCATCATCACTCCGTGGCTATCCGCATGGGCCGATCGAAAGCATGCGCATCAAAATGCACTCTTTGGAGCAGTGGTTATCGGAAGCATGTCTTGCTTTGCTCTGGCCATGACACCTACGGACTGGCGCTTTTTCATTGCTCTAAGTATCGTGCTTGCGGGAATTGGATTTGAAATAGGTGCGGTTTTTGCGGGAAGTCTTCTGCCACGTCTCGCATCTGGGCCAGCAGCTGATCGCCTTTCTGCTGCTGGCTTTGCATGCGGCTACGCTGGTGGTGCTATTGCGTTAATACTGGCCACATCTGTGGTCGCAAATCGAGAATTTTTTGGTCTATCGCTTCCTGGATCACTTCGTGTGAGTTTTGCCATCATGGGAGCCTGGTGGTTTATCTTTTCTCTTCCTGCGATGCTCATTCCGATGGGTCAGCACGGCTCCAGTGAGCACAAAGGGACATCCACGGCAGAACTTCTAGCATTCATGAAGGGTTTTCTCGTTCATCAGCATGGTCGTCATCTACGATTTGTGCTCATTGGATCAATGCTTGTCATTGGAGCTGTTCAAACAGCAATTGCACAGTTTTCGAGCGTTGCGATTGAGGAATTCCAAATGGATCCGCAGCAGGTTGTGCAGCTCGTACTGCTCGTTCAGTTTGTTGCACTACCAGGTGCTTTGGCTGTTGGTTGGCTTTCAGCGAACTGGAACCGGCAAGGGACACTTGTTCTATGCTTGGCAGGATGGGCAGCCGTGCTTGTTTTGTCATGTTTTATTCAAACGAGACCACAGTTGTATGCCCTCGCAACGCTCCTTGCACTCGTGCTTGGTGGCATTCAGAGTGTCATTCGAGCAACCATCGCGGCCTGGGCCCCCACGGGGCATTACGGCGCCACATTTGGTCTGTTCCAAGTTGGCACAAAACTCGCCGGATGTGCTGCTAGTGTAGCTTTCGGAATCCTCTATGCCCTTTCGGGGCATCCTCGCGCCGGTCTCGTGGCCTTGTTGATCCAATTGCTCATTGGCTGGCTGGTACTCCGTTACGCAATGCCAAGAACATCACGCATCGAGTAAAGACCGATCGGCTTGTCAATTAAGAACGCAGCTGCTGCCAAGGCGCCCTTTGCATAACAATCGCGACTCGTTGCACGCACCGCAACCGAAAGCGACTCACCGTCCAACCCAAAGAGAATCGTGTGCTCTCCTGGATTATCCCCTGCGCGAACGGCATGATACCCAATTTCATCAGCAGGACGTGCACCAGGACGTCCTTCCCGACCATGCGCAGACTGTGATTGTCCCATTGCGTCTTGGACAATTGACCCGAATTTCAATGCTGTTCCACTTGGTGAATCTTCCTTATGTCGGTGATGACATTCCATAATCTCAACATCTGCACGAACCCCACTTTGGTGAAGAAGGGAACCAGCCCGATGAACTAAATCCATCGCAATATTCACTGCTAGACTCATGCTTGGGGCCTGAAGAATTGGAATACGTTGAGAAGCATCGCGGATCTTCTCACTGACTTCACTATCGAATCCAGTGGTCGCAACAACGAGCGGCACTTCTGCACGAACACATGACTCAACAATGCCAGGAACAGCTTCTGGCAGAGAAAAATCGATTACAACATCAGCAGGGCATGTCCACGAATCAGTAATACAAACACCTAATGCTTCGATGCCTGCAAGTATTCCAGCATCTGTTCCTATCTTTGGATGTCCTGGACACTCCAATGCCGACACGAGCTGCCACGGATGAGTGTCTGTCGATGCACAGGCAATAATTCTTTGCCCCATCCGACCAGCAGCACCATGAACAACTAGACGTAGCGAATGGGACATGGAAAAA
>JBDOMS010000355.1:0-1534 GCA_039831735.1 Pirellulales bacterium | reverse complement strand
TTCTTTCCCAAGCGGTACATCACCACCATATGCCGAATTCAGTTTTGCGATTCTTCCTTCAAACTGCACATCAAACGATATTCCCTCTGTTTGTGTGGGAGTCACGTAAAGGGTGTCGTACAGTGAGACAGGCACCATAAAGGACTCAATTTCGTGATAGCCATCATCACGCCTTCCGATGACAGTCAAAGAGAGATTGAGTTTCGCGGGAGCGCGAATCGTGATGGTTGCGTCTGATCTCTTCTGAGGAGACTGTTGCATCATCTCATCCCCGAACGACTCTTCTTAGGCGTAACGCACCTATCAAATCTAAAGCCGATCAAAGCATTGTTATTGCCATGAGGCTACAAATGCGACTGTCCCAAGAGCTAAAATCAGGCCAATGGCCACGAGTATTGACAAAAGTAAAGCAATACTCCGTCCAGCCCAAAGATCGTCTGTAATCATGTCTGATCGATCACTCTTTTCAAACGATTGATTCCACACTGGGAAAACTTGCTCATCATAAACCCAGGCAGTTCGCTCCTCAAAACGTTTTTGATTCATTCTCAACAGTCCTGCAACGACAAAATAAACAGTATGATGGGGAAATCAACATAGACTGTAATCCGTCTTCCCGTATCACGCCAGTGGGAATCCTTTTGTCCGATGCTCCACATACTTGAACCTCAAACACCACTCGAAAGCTGGCTACTCGACAAAAATCAACCGTCCTATCGTGCCAAATCAATTAGACGTTGGCTGTTTTCCAGTCGAGTTGAATCATTTCGTGAAATGACCGACCTTCCCGCCACTTTAAGGCATGATCTGGAAGAGAACTTTGCATTGTGGACAACAAAAACTGTCCGTCATGACCGATCTGATGATGGCACCGAAAAACTGCTCCTGCAACTGCACGACAAGCAAATGATTGAATGTGTCATGCTCCGTGATGGCATACGACGGACTGTCTGTATTAGTTCTCAAGTCGGCTGTGCAATGGGTTGTGTTTTTTGTGCCAGCGGACTGGATGGTGTTGTTCGTAACCTCTCGACGGGAGAAATCGTGGAACAACTTCTACGGCTGATACGACTTCTCCCACCTGATGAAAGAATTAGTCACATTGTGGTCATGGGCATGGGTGAACCTCTCGCAAACCTTGATCGTCTATTGCCAGCACTCGCTGAGGCTCAACGAAAGGATGGACTTGGCATCTCACAACGTCGAATCACCATATCCACCGTTGGTCTACCATCCGCCATGGATAAATTGACAGGGATAAATCCGGGCTATCATCTTGCCGTTTCACTGCATGCCGCAACAGACTCACTTCGCTCTGAACTTGTACCCGTCAATAAGTCCACCGGACTTTATGACATTATGTCTGCTGCAGATCGCTATTGGGAAACTTCAGGTAGAAGACTCACGTTTGAATATGTATTGCTAGGCCAGGTGAATGACTCACTGACTCACGCATCATCTCTTGTCCGCTTGCTTGCTGGTCGAGCAGCACTTGTCAATGTGATCCCATACAATGTCGTTGATGGATTACCAT
>JBDOMS010000214.1:0-1537 GCA_039831735.1 Pirellulales bacterium | reverse complement strand
AACACCTGGTAGCCCAACTGGCTCTTTATTGAACATTAACAACGTGACCAACCAGTTGCTCAACATTTGATAATGAGCCGTTTTCTCGGGATCCTCTGCGTTTTTCTATAAACGATTGATTCATGGCACGGTAGTTGCAATCTCAGTTGACCTGAGTGTGAATGTTTCTCCTTTGAGTTTCGCCTCTTATTTCAAATGATAGGACGCTATGGTTGCATCAAATCTTAAAAGCAGTTTGTCGTCAACAATCAGCGGAAATCAACCTGGTACTGATAGCTTGCTGTGGGAATACTTGCCGGTTTGCGTGACCCTGGTAGCGCTCTATCAGGATGAAGAAGCGGCAACGATGATTCACGATTTGTGCCGTACACGACTTACGTCTTTTGCCCGCTCCCGCATTTTCTCACGACTGGCACAGCGCGTAGACGCTGAGGATATCGTTCAGGACACCTTCGAGAGCTTTTTTCGAGGACTGGAGCAGGACCGGTTTCAAATCGACACAAGCTCCGAACTTTGGAATACTCTTTTGGCCATTTGTGTGAACAAAATTCGCACCCAATCTCAGCATCATAGTCGTAAAAAGCGGTCGTTTCATGCTGAAGAGAGGCACGAGGACTTTGGCAGTGGCATGGGCCGGGTTGCTAAGTCCGTACTCGCCTACGAAACGCCCGTTGACGTTGATTCCGCTATTGAGCGACTGCGAAGCATAGTGGGATATTTGGATTCTAAGGAGCACGACATTCTGTTGGACAGGCTCAGTGGATCGTCCAATGAGGAGTTAGCCCGCAAACATGATTGCTCCGAACGTTCCATTCGCCGTGTGTTGCACCAGATTAAAGATCGGCTGGAAGCTGAAGGCCGCTCTTAATATTGGGCGATTCAGGTTGCCTCAGCATATCGGTTCGCAGTTACTCTCTAAGGACGAGCGTTTCCCGACGAGCGCTTTGCGAGCTGAGGTGTGAGAAGTTTCAGGTTGTCTTGGGACTTCTGGGACTGGGGGTTCAGCAGCAAGGCTCGTTCATAGTGATCACGAGCTTGCTCCAGTCGGTTGTCAAGGATCATGGCAAAGGCGATGTTTTCTTCGCATTCTGCATGCGTACATCCAGCTTGCTGGAAATGATGATTGGCCTGGCCAAATTGGTTGTGAAGGGCCTTGATGATCCCCAGGATATTATGTGACCGTCGATGAGAACTATCGATCGACAGCGCCTCGCGAAGAGTCTCTTCGGCATCCTGCCATCTGGCCTGCAAATACAAGCTGTATCCATAGTCGCATAAGCAGTCAGGGTTGAGCGGATTCAAAACGAGTGATTTTCGGAAACTCTGTTCAGCCGAGGGAAAGTCACCCAACTCGTCGTAAAGAACACCAAGCCTCCAATGTGCATTCGGATGGTCGGGCCTGTGACGTAGCGCAGCGACATAGGCATTCATCGCTGCTTGGCGGGAGCCTTGTTTCTCGTACATGCGGCCCAGGCCAATCTGTACATCCGCAGTGTCTGGTGGAGATGTGCCGTCCACGGTTGATGTCGTTACGGAT
>JBDOMS010000304.1:0-1538 GCA_039831735.1 Pirellulales bacterium | reverse complement strand
ACAGAAGGCATTGAGCCTGTGCAGGCGGCGATTCCTGATCGCTTAACCGCAAAGGCTGATGCAGTTGCGCCGTCACCCGCTGAGTCAACGCCCAAAACTGTCGCTTGTACAGACTGTGGCGGCGTTGTGTCGAGACGTGCCGACCAATGCCCACACTGTGGAGCGCCTATCGGACAATCTGAAGATCAAGTCCCCAGTTCATTGGCAGAAGCGCCGACAGCGATTGGGCCAACGACGGGGCTAGGAGTGTCATTGTTGATCGTGGGTGTTTTAATGCTTCTTTACGTTTTTATTATTTTTGATACATCAGTATCCTCAGAACTTGGCCGCGTGCATAACATTGGCTTGATGCAAAAGAAGAATCATCTGATGATCCTGGGCGGAATCATCACTCTCGCTGGCATGGCTCTTTGCTTTGCTGGTAGCCAACAAGACATTGCGACCAGCTCGAAACGTCCTTTTGACACTTCTAAGCCCACATCTCTTTTTGACACTAAGCTCACTTTTGACACTTCTAAGCTATCGGACAAGTACGCCGAAGAGTTTGAGCGAATTCGCCAGTCAAATGGATCATACAAAGGCGGATTTAATGTAATGGCCTTTTTATTCGGGGCACTATGGGCTTTGTCCAAAGGGCTTTGGCTTCACGCCTTGGTTGTGTTTTTCGCCGTGGTTTTGAGTGGCGGCATTCTGGCAATTCCTGCATGGATATTCAGTGGCTTCAGAGGGACTCACGTATTTTATCTGAAACATGTACAAGGTAAGCAGTCAGTCTGGTAACACTCACAATGGGATCAAAGAAAAAGAGCCGTGAACGCCCTAGTAAAACGTTCCGGCTCAGCTCCAAACAGACCAGCGATTTCTGAAGAAAACCGGCCCGTTTTCTCTCCTTTTCTCTGTGTTTTCTCCTTTTCTCCTTTTTCCCGCTGCGCTCAGCACTGTAAGAAAAAAAGTCTTCTGTTGAGGCTGGGAAATCTCCCTTAGTTTGCTTCAGGGTGGTGATGACGCAGGACTCACCAATCGTGGTTTGATCTTTTGAATCAACACAGGCGACGCCGTTTCTGGAATATGGACATAGCAGAATTCTGGGGTAATCCACGCAGTCCCAATGTTTTCATGTACGTCGATGTTGTGCCAAATTGGACTTCCGTCCCATGCGGGCCGTCGAAAGGCTGCATTCTGCCGTCGATTTTCTTCTGATTCTGGCCCGAAATACTCAAAGGGATCGCGCCAGTCGCAGCAATATGCGTCGACGAAATCCTGCTCGGTTTCGATGGTGTCTTTTGTCTCAAAAGTATGAGCTACGGCGAGGACGGCACAGCCGGTCTTGTGAGCCATCAATTCCACGGTTGAGAGTATTGCTCGTTGGCAGCCGTTGCCACGCTCAGAGGGCATCACAAAAATCGTCCTCAGCATTACCACGGCGTCCAGTGGTAGACCATCCCATCGATTCCAGTCCAAAGAGAAGAAGCCACCAAAACCAAAACGTGCCAAATGGCAACCCGGTGTTCTGAAGTTGTGGTGCATCAACTTCATCA
>JBDOMS010000291.1:0-1538 GCA_039831735.1 Pirellulales bacterium | reverse complement strand
AATAAACAATTAAGGGTCTCACGATATACGACAGACACAATCGGCCAACTTGAATACACGACGGCAAAACCCGCAATCTTTTTTCGGAGTTCGCCATCCTCGGGCGCCATGCGCTTCGCCCGATCTGACAACGACTTTTGCAATCTTTGGTGAGTGAACTGGGAATTTTCGCTCCACGCCCTCACCTGCCACGATACGTCGAACCGTGAACATTTCACGGGTCCCTGTTCCACTCCGTGCAATCACGACACCGTTGAAGACTTGGATTCGTTCTTTCTCCCCTTCAAGTATTCGAGTGTGAACATCAACTGTATCACCAATGTTGAATGTATCTACATCAGACTTGAGGCTTGAGGCCTCTACTTTTTCCATGATTTGCTGACTCATAATACTTCCTTTCAAATATGCCTACATCTCTGCATGTTTACATGTGCCACTCTACTGCTGAGCGACTTGCGTGTTTCTTTGTTCTGTTGATTCAGTCGATTGTTCTTTCTGCCAGTCTGCGATTCTTTGATGATTTCCGGAGAGCAAAACCTCCGGTACACCCAGCCCACGATATTCTCGGGGACGAGTATATTGTGGACCTTCTATAAGACGCTCAGGTCCTGAAAAAGAGTCCTGAGATGCACTGTCACTACAACCGAGCACTCCAGGAATCAAACGTGAAACAGCATCAATCACAACCATGGCAGCTACTTCACCACCTGACAACACATAATCACCAATCGATACCTCATCGGGTGACAGAATTGTCTTGACGCGTTCATCAAAACCTTCATAACGCCCACAAATGAGTACCATACGCTCTTGTTTCGCCAGAGTCTCTACAGACTCTTGCGTAAGCGGACGCCCACTGGGGGTCAGCATGACAAGATGTCCTGACTCACCATCTCTCTGAACCGACTCAACAGCCTCAACAATTGGACCGGGCATGAGAAGCATTCCAGGTCCACCACCAAAAGGTCGATCATCTACCTGTCGGTGAACACCTTTTGCATAATCACGAATGTTTGTTACCCGGATATCGAGGATGTCTTTATTGCGCGCTGAACCGATGAGGCTTCCTTCAAGAAAACTCTCAAACATCTCAGGAAATAGTGTGAGGATATCAATCCGCATAACGGAAAAAACAAACCTTGGCGTATTCGGGGATATTTTGGCATCAAGTGCTAAGAACCGGATGATTGTTCGGAATCGGAAGGCGACTTCGCTTCGCTTGTTTCATCTGAGGCGTCAGGTGCTGTGACTTCAGCCGTTGTGTCAGTGGAATCACTTGCCTCTTCTTTGGAGGAAGTTTCTGAATCGGCAGCCGTTTCCTCAGATGAGGCATCCGCAGTTGGTTGCTCTTCGGCTTTAGGCGGCTCTGGAACCAGAGCTGGAGGTCCTGCTTCAGGTACAACCCTTGGCATCGAAAGGCGAGCACGCGCCTCTTCCATTTGCTTCAAATGCGTACCATCTGGTCCATACTTCTTTATGAGCACACCGACATTATCGCTGGGCTTTGCTCCCACTGAGAGCCAGTGCTGGACACGAGC
>JBDOMS010000442.1:0-6256 GCA_039831735.1 Pirellulales bacterium | reverse complement strand
GGAGACACCACTGCACGTCTTGGCGGTGGCATGATTGAGACCAGCGGGAGCCAAAGCTTTGGAGGGGCAGTCACGCTTTTGGATAACACGAACCTTGTTGGCGATTCACTGGCGCTTTCCAGTGGCGTCGAAGGTGGCACGAAGAACCTTGTATTGAACTTTGCTCAGACGACATCCCTTGATGGCAGTTTTGCCAACATTACAGATTTGACAAGTGAGGGAGACGTATCGCTCAATGGCACAATTTTGACTCTCGGGAATCAAACCTATAATGCAAATGCGAGTCTTTCTGGTGATACAACGCTCGAAGGCAATGCACTGGCCCTTTCCAATGGCATGGAGGGCAACGCTCACAATCTCGCACTGGACTTCACTCAGACAACCGCGCTTGATGGCAGCTTTGCCAACATTACAGATCTGACGAGCGAAGGAAGTGTCTCACTCAATGGCACGATCGCAACACTCGGCGATCAGCTTTTCAATGCCTCAGCTACTCTCGTTGGTAACACGAGTATCAATAGTAATGCAACAACCTTTGCTGGCCCACTGGATGGCGCGTTTGACCTGACAGTGCCAGATTCAACCAGTGCAGTGACATTTGCTGGTCGGGTTGGTTTCATTACACCTCTTGCAGGCCTTGATGTTGATGCGACAACAATCAATGTCGGTGAAGATATTAAGACTTCGGGAACACAGATCTACCGAGAGATTGTTCATCTAACTGGTCAGGAAATTCCTGGAAATAATTTAGATGATGATTTGGACCTATTGATTGATGAACCGATCACTCTCATTGGCGATCAAGGAGATTTCCGAAAGGGTTTTGAGGGAAATGGTCAGCACCTTGTCCTCAGTTTTGACACGAATACCTGGATCGACAGTTGGCGAACCCCTACGAGCCAACTTGGCCGCCTGTACGTTACCTCATCCAACCCGCTCTACCTTGGGGGAACAATTTCCACGTCAGGGGATCAGATCTACAGTGTCAGTAGTGTCAATGTTTGGGATAGTTTTGGTGTTCAGGACACAAACTTGATCGCTGATGGACAGCTTGTTCTTCCTAGCGATATCCTTCCGATGGGAAACAACGCCAATCTGACGTTTGACAGCCCGGTGGTGCAGGTGCAGGGCAGTGTGGGTGTTGATGCAGCGAACTTTGCCCCGAATGGCAATGAGTCTGGCCTGAAGTCGTTTATCAATTTCAACACGACCAGTCGGACGAATTTGACACTCGTGGGAGATAACGGCACTGTTTCCGCCAGAACACTGAACCTTCACGGACATACGCTTGTAGCAAAAGACACTACCTTTTTGGCAGTAAACGCATCCTTTGGAAATGTTGATGGAGGCAACTCCTTGACGGAAATTGTCTTGATGGATGCTGCAGCACAAAACGGTACAGCCACACTTGATGGTTCCAACTGGAGCACGATTGGCAGCCTGTCCTACACCGGCACGAACGGAACCTTGAATGTACAGAATTCAGTCATTTCCACAGCCAATCAAACCTATAACGGCAACGTTGTCCTCAGCGGAAGCACCACCCTGCAAGCAGGTGTGAGTGGTAGTGTGACACTTGCAACAGTGGATGCGGCAACGGGGACTGAGTCACTCAACGTGGCTGTCGGAGCAAGTATTTCTGCATCAGGTAATATTGGTTTGGGCACGGCACTGGCCTCCATCAACCTCTCGAGTGGTGATTCAACGAGCCTCCAGGGAACGATTCGCACGGCCGATGGCCAGCAGTCGTATGGCAGTGAGGTATATCTGACTGACAATCTGACACTCGAGTCTGGCTCCGGAGATATTAGTTTTGGGAATGGCATTGGATTCGTGAGCGGTCCTGCCGCGGGACTCACGATCAATTCAACTGGTACGACCACCCTCGCAGATACTGTCAACGTTCGCAGTATCGCAACAGATGCAGGCGGTGAGACAAGGTTGGGAACCAAGGTTGCCACCTCCGGCAATACTCAGTACTACGCTGATCCGGTTGTTCTTACCAAGGACAGTACGCTCTCCAGCCCAAATAGCTCTATCACATTTGCAAGTACGGTTGATTCCGATGCAACGGCTCGGGCGCTGTCGCTCTCAGCGGGTGGGAACATCAGCTTCAATGACGCCGTTGGCTCATTGAGCAAGCTTGCGAGCCTGACACTTGCTCAGGCCTTTGCTGTTGAAGCCCAGTCAACGGTTGCCATTGATGGCACTGGCCGAGATCTTGATGGCCTGCTTATTGAAAGCGGCGTGAATAATGTCACGATGACGCAGCCAGGGAGCACGATTGAGTCTGCTGGGAATCAGTCTGCCGGCCATGCTGCTGTCCGGTTTGCCGGTGGCTCAGCCAACACGCAGATTGCGAACCTTACAGTAACTGACAGTGATGGTACCGGACTCATGGCAGGCCCTGGGAGTTATGCCAACACGTCAGTGACGGCAAGCATATTCAGCGTGAAAAACGGAACCAGTTTTGCGATCGACCTTGATGCCGCGCAAGGGCTGACTGTTGGTGGCACTGGCACAGCCGCCAACATCTTCAGGAATGCAGTCTATGGTGGTGGTGCTGCAGGGGATCTCACTGGTACCACCGTGGTGGGAAACAGTTTTGAAAATGTACTGGTTGGCTTCCGCCTGAATGACGCGGAAAACTTCTCACTCAGTGGTACCAACACGTTTGAAAGTTATGCTGCAAGCCAGACCCTTGATCCGTCGGTTCGGCCAACCGGATCAACGACACCCCCCCCGAGCAATCCCTCCTGGGGGCCTGCGACCCAGACGGGTCTGTATGCCATTGGGTCTTCCGAAGGCACGATTGTCGCCGGGAACCATTTTGAGAATGGATTTGGTGGTCTGACCATCACCGAAGCGACCAACCTGACCATCAATGGCAACAATACGATTGAGGTCTTCAACGACACTGGCATTACGGTCTATGGGGATGTAAGTGGCACGGTCATTGAAAACAACACGATTGCAGGAGACATCAATGCCACAGGGACCACAGGGCTTCGACTGGTGGATGCTGCCAATCTCTCCGTCTCCAACAACACCTTCTCAGAAGTCGAGACTGGTCTCCTTGCGGAAGGTGTGCTAACCGGCACGGTTGTCTCGAACAACACGTTTGATGGCACAAATGGCACGACCGGTGCTCGCATTACTGGCAGCCAGCTACTCATGGAGAAGAACACGATTGCAAACTTCTCCGGGAATGGGATTGAGGTTGATGGAAACACAGCTATCAACAATGCCCTGCTTGAAAACGCTATTTATAAAAATGGTGGGAAAGGAATTGCTCTTCTCAATGGAGGCAATAACGATCAACCAGCACCAGACC
This sequence comes from Pirellulales bacterium, assembly GCA_039831735.1. Taxonomy (GTDB): domain Bacteria; phylum Planctomycetota; class Planctomycetia; order Pirellulales; family UBA1268; genus CACORA01. The sequence goes on along the minus strand of JBDOMS010000442.1, from coordinate 2,922 downwards.
CTGAGCAGGTTTTGAAGGAAGGTGAAAGCCTGACAGTGAAGGGTACGATAACGGTGCCAGTTGGCAGCTACCGGTTTGAAATCTTCCGAAACTATGGGGTTGATGAACAGGGGACCCCGCTTGATGAATATGGGTTCCAGGGAAGGGAGTTCCTTGGGTCGTCAACTGTGACATCAACAGGTGGACCGACCAGTTTCGAGGTCACGGTGCCGATGAGCAACCCAGGACTCGGTGGTTGGGTGACCATGACTGCGACAAGCCTCTCGGCGGAAAGCCAGCCGCTTGATACCTCGGAATTCTCAAAAGGCATGCGTATTCCACGAGGTACTATTGCCGTAGGTTCTGCACCTGTCAGCTTTGGCCTCGATTCTCCTCCAGAAGCAAGACTCTATAACGTTGGTGCCCTTGGCATGGCTGCGATTGCCAGAAACACAGTCACTGACGCTGAAGGATTCAATCCGGAGGTTACGCTCCAACCGCTGTTGACGGTTTCCATGCATGGCCAGGGATCGAGCAACCTTGCCGCTGTCTATGGCATGGACTTTGCCAGCTCATTTCGAGGTGGTCTGCGGGTTGCCAATACTGATCTGAATAATGATGGTTATGACGAATTGATTGTTGTGCCCGGGGCACTCCCTGCAAGTGACGCCAACACATTTGGATCAGCTCTTCGGACAGTTGGCATCTTCAACAGTAATCCAAATGGTTCATGGACAACGGCCTCGATCGATATGACAGATGTCTTTGGTGAGGGCTACACCGACGGATTCACGCTTACGGCCGTCAAACTTGTTGAGGCAGACGCCCAGACGAATCCGTTTGGAGCAGCTGCTATTGTGGTGTCGAGTTGTCTGCCGACGGGTCCTTTCAATGGAGCTGTTGCCTACACCATGACCACGACAGAACGTGGTGGTCAACCATCGCTCGTAGGCGATGTCGTCAAAACACCAAACATCGCTGAAATGATTACCGACGTGGCTGCGGGAACATTTGAAGCATCACCGGTAGAAGTTGAGACATTGGTCCTTGCGACCAACGGGAGTGGTCAAAGCAATATTCGGCTCTTCAGCTATGATGCGACCGTCTCCACTGAAACACTCGTGACGCAGGGTGCATTTACGGTTTCTCTGAATCTCAATCACGGAAATGGTGAGGAGGTTGATATTTTTGCCAATGGTGTCTCTCTATCAGCTGGAGATATGAACGGAGATACCATCGATGACCTGGTTGTTGGAGCTGGTGCCGGTGGCATGGGGAATTTCCGTGTCATTGATGGAAATGTTCTAATGGCTGGTGTCCAGTCTGCCTTCGATAGTGCCTTGGCGATGACCTCGGGACCATTTAGTACGGGTGTTGTTGGAGGCCGGTATGCCAACTTCACACCAAGCAACGGTGCGACAGCGTCTGAACAGATTCAGAACCTTGACTACTTCTATGGGGAGAATGTTCCCGGTTTTACGGGACGTGGATTCAATTCACCGCTCTTGGTGCGTCTGGCTGATGTTGATGGTGATCTGCAGGAAGAATTATTTGTCTCAATCGGTGGCGTGAACAGCGATGACAATGCAATTCTTCACTTCAGATTTGATACTGCCCAAGGGTGGATCTTCAGTCAGTCATTCAGGGCAATCAATCTTGGGGATGGCTCTTTCAAATCAGGTGAAGGTGTGCGATTCGGCTAATCCCGCGTCGTGCATGGTTGGAGTGTGAATCTGAGCATCTTCATGCCGTGTAGAGGCAGTAGAGGTCTTGTGGTTGCTTGTGCTACGATGGGGTCCTGCTCACAGGAGGTACACGATGAATCAAAAGAATGTGATTGGGACAGTACACCATGTACTTTTCACAATGCTTTGTGGCTTGTGCATAGGGGGGCTGGTGTGTGATGTTTCACGTGCAGATGGTGCCCAATGGCATTCCCTGTTTGATGGCACCACCCTTGGAAAATGGAAACCCACTGAATTCGGTGGTGAAGGGGCGGTCTCGATTGAAGATGGAGTGCTGCATCTAGCCATTGGTTCAGACATGAGTGGAATTACCTGGACGGGTGACTTTCCACGCACAGACTTTGAGCTTGAACTCGAAGCACGTCGTGATGATGGGTTTGATTTCTTTTGTGGTTTGACCTTTCCAGTCGGGGAGGGTGTATGTTCAATGATTGTCGGTGGTTGGGGTGGAACAATTGTCGGGCTCTCAAGTGTGGATGGCTACGATGCCTCGGAAAACGACACGACGACAGCCGGAGATTTCGAGTCCGATCAGTGGTACACCATTCGTGTGCAGGTGACATCGGAAAAGATCGTGTGCTCTATCGACGAGGAAAAAGTTATTGAGCAAGAGAGAGATGGTCATACCTTCGATGTTCGGGCAGAAATGCTGCTCTCGTGTCCTGTAGGGGTGGCGACGTACGCCACCGAGGCAAGTTTTCGAAATATTCGCTGGCGAACGATCAGCCCATCGAGTGATGAGTGAATCAGATTCACAGGACGACAAATTACGCCGTCGGATTGCGATTGAAGCGTCACGTCTGGTCTCGCAAGGGTTAGATTCCCAGCGTTCACGATTTCGCGCAGCACGGAAACTGACCCGCGAGTGGGTGCCCGAACATCAGTTGCCAAGCCATCGTGAAATTCGAGGTGGGCTGAGCCACCTGATTGGTGACCGATTTGACAGGATACTTGAGCTTCTAAGGCCGTTATCGCATGTGCGCGTGCACCCTACGAGCGGTGCTGCCGGGGATGCTCTTGAGCATGCGTTGCAGACGTTTGAAAGGGTTGAGGCCGAGCGGTCCTTTGATGAAGAACTGCTCACAGCAGCACTTGTGCATGATGTTGGTCTGGCGATTGATCGGAAGGATCCGTTAGCAGCGGGTCTCCCAGCCCTTGAGGGGTTGATTGCTCCGCGTAACCCATGGTTTCTTGAATC
>JBDOMS010000147.1:0-6256 GCA_039831735.1 Pirellulales bacterium | reverse complement strand
TTTCACTCCGGCCGTCATATGCTGGATCCAAGAGTTCCGACCATTGGTGCGTGGCTCAACTATGGCTTAGGTTCGCTCAGTGAAAACCTTCCTCAATTCATTAATATTGGTCCTCGTTTCTTTGACAAACGAGACGGTCATTACTTAGGGCCAGCCTACGATGCCGTCAATCTAAAAGTCGATCCGCAAAACCCACTCGACTACGCTGCTCCGCATGGCGGAATGAATTCAGTCCAGCAAAGAAAAAATCTTAGTTTCACCAACCAGCTCAATCGTCTTGCGGGTGAACAGTACCCCGGAGACGCCGCTCTCCAAGCCCGGATCAAATCGTATGAACTGGCGTTTCGGATGCAGACCGCCGTGCCCGAAGTATTAGATTTCAAAAAAGAATCCAAAGAAACTCGCGCACTTTATGGTTTGGACCATCCTGAAACAAAAACCTTTGGCCAGCAACTCCTTGCTGCCCGGCGCTTCTCGGAACGGGGAGTGCGTTTTATTCAAATCATGCATGGTGATGGCGCCGCAGGTGCGTGGGACAATCACTCTGGACTACGCAAAGGACATGCAAAATTATCAAAACAAGTCGACCTACCTACCTCAGGCTTACTAAAAGATCTCAAACAAAGAGGTCTACTGGACGACACGATCGTTGTGTTCGCAACCGAGTTTGGACGGACTCCCGGATCGCAAGGGGCTGATGGCAGAGATCACCATCCATTTGGCTTCAGCGTTTGGATGGCGGGAGGGGGAGTAAAAGGGGGCGTCGTTCATGGTGCTACTGATGAACTCGGATTTCACGCCGTGGAAAATCCGCATTATGTCACCGACGTTCATGCCACAATCAATCAATTGATGGGCATTGATCCCCGACGCCTGGAGGTTCCTGGCTATAAACGACTCGACATCGACTACGGCCATCCAATCGACGAAATCATTGCCTAGGTAATTCCTTGGAACAATTCGAGGGACTCGAACGGGGTTATTGTCAGATTTTGGATGAATTAACGAATACAACTCAGTCATTTCTCCAGCTGCAACTCGCAAACAACACTAAGCAAAGGAATACGGGCCGTGTTGTGTGCAAGGGAACGATTATCCAACATTGGCTCAATGGCGAGAAAGTGATTCACTTCGATTACGAAGACCCAAAGTGGGCCTTCAATGTCGATATGCTCCGGCAGCGAGGTGGGAATCTGAATGCCCGGGGAGCGAATCTCAGTTTGCAGGATCATGGTGACCCAGTGTGGTATCAAAACATACGCCTAAGGGAGCTCAAAGAAACAGACAGCATTGACATGGTTGAAGTCTTACCCGCTACGATTCCTGCCCACGTATTGGAGGCTGAAAAGAAAAAGCTTGCTGGAATTGTGAAGCGGCGAGAAGATTCCAAACGAGCTGTCGAAAAATAATTTGATAAAGATGAAATGATTGATAGAAAGTGACTTTTCTCACCCGCTGACAAAAAACTCTATCTCCATGCCACGTAATCTCGTTTGCTGGTCAATACAGGTGGTAATGAGTGTCTTTTGATAGGGCGTCTCAATCAAGCACTATGCGTGCCCATAAGCATAGATGATACAGGTGTTTCTCTTCCCGCCTGCCATATGATGATTGCAATAATGAGTAGGAGGCAATAAAGACCATCAAACATGATCGTCCAGAAAAACTATTGCTTTATGACAGAGCCTCGGTTTGAAGCAATATTCATGCGAATAGAAAACATGCCGAATAAGTCAGCTCCTTTTCAGAAGGAGTCTCTTGTCGTTTGTTCCCTTCTTCAAGGAGTAGTTGAAGAGGTTTTGTTGAAGTCCAGTGTTTCGATGTATGTTGCGGCAGCGTCTCCAAGTAGGTCGCGATGCATGCGCCATGGATCTTCAAAAAAAGCTACTCCGATATCGGTGTCGAGAAGGTGGGTGCCAAGAAGATCCATTGCTTCAGAATCAGAAAACAAAGATTCGGCGTAGATGATACGTTGCCCCTCTCCTTGTTCACCAAGAAGCCGGGCAAAGTAGGTTGTTGCCAGATTGTTACGTCGTGGAAGTGCAGCTCCTGGAATGATAATACGAATGCTGCTCCATTCATTTTTAGATAACTCTCGTTTCCAGGTCATCATCTGACTATGGTAGTTATCGATTCGTAGTCGCACACATTCTGAGATATTTGACAGGATCAGTGGACGCAGTGTGCGTACAAATTCAAGGAGTTCACGTCGTGAGCATGTCGTTTCTTGAATGACACTCGTAATAAATGCTTTGCACGTGACGAGTAGTGAGTGCTGCTGAGATCTTAGTTCCTCATTGTTGAGGATGGACTCAAGAATGTTTTGCACATCAGTAATCGAGTCAGCGAGAGCTGATAATTGATTGACAATAGGTGCGGGCAGTGGTTGATCAGTGTGAGCTCTAAGCAGCACGTAAATCGTGAGTGGAGTATGTGATATGGTCTTAAGATCATCGTATAATCGGTTAACGAGATGTCCCTCGATCTCGTGCTGGTTTCGAATCATCACCAATTGATCGCCTCGAACAAGAATAACCAGCCCTGATGACTTCAGTAGAGTGTCACGTGCTTCCGAATATGCAGATCGAAATAAACTATTTAGTTGCTTTACGGGATCTGTGGTGCTCTGTCCGGAGACAGTCTTGAGCGTGATGAGCCCGAGAAAAATGCTCATTAGGATCGGCCAGGTATTTTTTATTGCTGCTCTCACGGCTGACGCTCCTCACATGACTTTCAAGATATAAACCGAGCAGACATGTACGAGGTTCTATCTTTGGATGCAACTCAACTTCAATGAAACTCAACATGATGCTCATTGATATAATACAATTTTTGGTGGGCCTCATTTCTGGCTGGTGTTCATGACATGAAAAACTAGTTTTCAGCACCCAGGTTGCATGCAGGTTTTGGTCTTCATTACTTCAGCGAGTTGTCGTGATCATGTCAGTAATGCGTGAATGACCTTTCCATGCACATCAGTCAGGCGGCGATCAAGACCATTGTGATACCACGTGAGTTTTTCGTGATTGAAACCGAGGAGGTGCAGTACTGTCGCGTAAAAGTCCCACACAGTTGTTGGGTTGGTCTCAGCCCGGCGACCGAACTCATCGGTCGCGCCATAGCTCATTCCACCTTTTACGCCTGCGCCCATCATCCAGCATGTAAAGCCATCTGGATTATGATCACGACCGATTGTTCCTGCTTGATGAGTTGGCATACGACCAAACTCAGTCGTCCACAAGACAAGAGTGTCATCTAGCAGTCCATTCTTCTTTAAGTCTGTTAATAGTGCCGCCGTCGGTTGATCAAAAATGGGACAGTGCCGCTCATAGTCTGACTGAAGCGTTTTATGTGCATCCCAATTCAGTAATCCATCCACACCAGAAGCGCGTGAGGCACAATAGAGATTGACGTATCGAACGTCCCGTTCAAGCAATCGCCGAGCCAGCACGCAGTTCCGTGCATAAGCGGCCTTGAGGGGATTTTTATCCTCTGTTCCGTAGAGTTTGTGAACCTCAGCTGACTCACGAGATAAGTCAGATACCTCTGGCGCCGACAACTGCATACGAGCTGCTAATTGATATGCAGCAATCCGAGCCTGGAGATCAGTTTCTGCAGGGTGGGCTGCTGCAAAGTTTTCATTCAGACGCATCAATAATTTACGCGCATCCCTGTCTTCCGATTCAGAGATTGAGTGGGGGCGAGCCAAATTACGAATTGGCTGTTGATCACTCATCATGATTCCCTGATGACGGGCAGGAAGAAATCCATTGAGCCAATTTGCCTTCCCATTGGGTGGCTCTCCTCTGATGTCAGTAATCGCCACGTATGCTGGAAGATTTTCATTCTCGCTGCCAAGTGCATAGCTCAGCCATGCTCCAGCACTAGGAAAACCTTCTGTTGCATGACCAGTGTTCATAAACACACACCCGGGGCCATGAGTGTTGGTTGTGCTGTGCATCCCATGAAGAAATGCAATCTCATCAACATGCCTGGACATCTGTGGCAAGAGAGTACTGATTGGTTTGCCACTTTCACCCGCTTGCTCAAACGGCCATGGGCTTTTCATCAGGTTACCATTCTTGCCTTGAAACGATACAAAATCTTCTTCTCCGGGCAGTGGTTTTCCATGGTATTTATCGAGTGATGGCTTGTGATCCCATAAATCCATTGCGGAAGCTGCACCGGGGCAGAAAATCTGGAGGACGCGTTTTGCTTTGGCAGGATAGTGTGTTTGCCCTCTCCCAGGATGCCACTGGGTTGGTGCTGCGGACAACCTATTCTGGAAAAGGGATAAAAGGCCGATACCGCCTAATCCTGTATAGACGTTTCCTAGAAAGTAACGTCGTGTAAGGTCTGTGAGAGATGCATTACTATTCGACATAGATCATTTCACTTGTATTCATAAACACACGACACAGAGCATCGAGTCCATGATGCTTGGCCCACTCACAGCATATCTTGAGTTCTTCATCGGTTGCAGGACGTGCATAACACAGGCGATACGCACGATTGATTTGATTACGAAGGTTGTCACCTGCTTCATCTTTGAGCCGACGCGCCAAGGCATGTGCCATATCCAATGTAAAACTGTGATTGAGCATGGTGAGTGCCTGGAGTGGTGTCGTCGTTTCCGCTCGCTTAGGAGATGAAAATGTGCAGTCCGGTTGGTCAAATTCAGTCATCAGATCAACGACTGAAGCCCGGGCATTCTGATGGTAGACTGCGCGGCGATAGGTCTCTGGTCCATGTTTATCCAGTGCTACATACGTGCAGACATTATCTTGGAGAAATGTATAGAGACGAAATCCTGGACCACCACCCTTGGTGTCAAGTTTATTGGCTACTGCGAGCATGGTATCCCGAACTTCTTCTGCTGAAAGTCGACGTGGTGGAAACCGCCATAGGAATCGGGAGTTTCCATCGATGGTGGCCGCATCTTGACGAAATCCTGATGATTGTCGGTACGTATCAGAAAGCATGATGAGCCGGTGTATCGACTTGATTCGCCAACCACTTTGAACAAGTTTGAGAGCAAGAAAGTCAAGCAACTCAGGATGTGTTGGCTGGCCTCCCATGTAACCAAAGTCACTTGGTGTATCGACGATGCCGGTGCCAAAATGGTAATGCCATAATCGATTCGCAAGTACCCGTGGGGTGAGTGGATTGTCAGGATGGAACAGCCAGTCAGCAAAAGCAAGTCTGCGTTTTGACTCAGGCTCATTCGGGGCAAGCCGATAGGAGAAGTTCCTGCCCGATGTGTCGCTGAGAACGGAGAGACTTGCTGGAACAACATCAGCCCCTTTCTTTTGCGGGCTACCGCCTAGAAAAACATGGAACGGCCCCTTCGAATCGGCTTCTACTCGAGTCCCAATCCACACCGATGGCAATGCTGGAACTTTTTTGATTTCTTGTTCGATTTTGGCCAGTGACTTTCGAAGTGCTTGCTCTTTGGCCCGGTCACTGGCTGTTTCCTCAAGCTGAAGTAATCGATGATTCAGAATATCAGCTTTCGCAACTGGCTTGCGATCATGACTATCAGCAATGACCTGCCATGTGTCACCATCAAGTGATACTTCAATACGATACTCAGCAACAAAAGTAAAATTTCCATGCTCCGGATGGCGTTCATTTTTTGCACTCGAAAAAACCACCCGATTGATTTCTGTTGGCTTGGCAAGTTCGATTGTCAGTTCATTGCTTGCAGCAATGAAACGGGCACCTGTTTTGCCGTCAATTGCATGATGAGGTCCATATGCTCCCGGGAAATCCTGAATGCTTCGAGCTTTGCCTGTTGCATGCCCACCATGACGTGACAGGGCAACATTCTTTGATGCCTTACCTGCTGACCACACTTCAAACTCATCGATACCAAAGCCACTTGTCGAGTCAGGATTTTTGTCTTGTGCTTCACAAACCAGTCGAACAAACTTTGCGGTTACCGGCTTGAAAGAATCTTGTGTTCCAGTGCGATCGACAGGTTCTCGTACCCAGATCGATTCATAGTCAGCAAGCTTTTCACGTGCGCGTGCGATCAGAGAAGCATCATGTTTGGCAAGTAAGGCCTCAAGTTCAACCCTCCGTTCGTTGAGAGGACGAATCTTTTTTGATCGATCCTGTTTCTGTTTGGCCGTTGCAAGAGGAATCGAACCATGACGAATGCCTGAAAATGTTGCATAGAGTCCGTAATAATCTTCCTGTGTGATTGGATCAAACTTATGGTCATGACAGCGAGCACAGCCAACAGTTAGTCCAA
>JBDOMS010000288.1:0-6259 GCA_039831735.1 Pirellulales bacterium | reverse complement strand
ATCGCTGCATTTAAAAGCTTGCCGATGATTATTCGCGCTCCTGGGTATGAAAAAAATGCTGGTGCCATAAGTTTTTGTCTTACGGAACTTGTGGATATTTATCCAACAATTGTTGAGTTGGCAGGTCTCGAGAGTAAGGCACCACACATTTTGGAGGGATACTCTCTTGTTCCCCTCCTCAATGATCCTTCGAATAGTAAGTGGTCACGTTCAGCAGCTTATACCGTCATGGGAGGAAAGCGGAATATCCATCGTTCTATTCGCACTAAACGGTTTCGCTACAGTCAATATGCTGATGGAAGTGAAGAGTTGTATGATCATGAACTTGATCCAGATGAGCATACAAACCGAGTGCAAGATCCCCAACTCAGTGAAAATCTGAATGTGATGCGAGACATCATGTCAGATCAAAAAAAGAGAATTTTTTCATCACATCAATGACGACATGTTTTGTTAAGGTGATCGATGAGATAGCCGTATCTGTTCTGAAATGTATTGATATCTGTATTAGGAACAAAACGATTGATATCAGCGGTTCTGGAAAAAATGCAAGAGAGCCCCTTGCAATCCTAGGCGTTGTTGTGGTGCTCCAATGCTTTGCGAATGTCCTGTAACTCGAGCCGGAGATGCTTCTCAAAAAGGCTGATATCCGCACTATGAATGAGCATGTTTGCCCCAAGCTCTAAAAACTTGACATGCTGTGTTACATTTCCCCAGAAATGAATTCCCGCTCCGAGAGAAGCAGCACGGGCTTTTTCGAAGATGGTTCCACATGTCTTAAGGAATAGTGGGTGATCATACTGCTCAGGGATTCCTAGGCTGCACGTTAGATCATGTGGGCCAATGAGCAGTGCATCGAGGCCAGGAATATCGGTGATGTCATCGAGTGATTCCAAGGCCGGAGTACTTTCAATGTTCACGATCAGGATCCTGTCTTCAGCATGATCTCTCATGTAAATATCTAATGCTGTATTTGCTGGGTTGTTTGATAGGAGTGCATCTAGTTTTTTACCTTTTATTGGCCTCATTTTTACGGCACCACGAAGCGCCTGTACCTGATCAACTGACTCAACATATGGCGATATGATTCCCGATGCACCCCCATCTAAAGCCATGGTTGCAGCAAAAGGATCAGGAGAAGGAATTCGAACGAGCGTAGGTAGTCCAACGGACGCATATGTCTGGCACATCCAACTGAGTTGGTGTCGATCGATAGCTACATGTTCAGTATCAATAAAAACAAAATCAAGGCCGCACCGTTGTACAGCTTTTGGCCATCGTGGTGATGGTGAAACGATAAGTGTGCCGAAGACAGTATCTCCAGCATGGAGCAGGCGCCGAAGTTCTACTGATGTCATAGCGTAATTGTTAACTTTCCGAATTGAATGTGTGTGTGGTTTATCGGCAGCGCCGCTATCCCAAACACATCAAAAGTCATCAAGGGATACCTTCATACGAGTTGGATATAAATTTTGTGCCAGCATTGTAGAACGATTTTTGCTTGCTCCATGAGCTGTTTCTCGTCTGTGTTTTCTACTGTAGGAATGTTCGTCCTCCACTTGGAAACCCCAGTTCAATGTCACGCCGAGCAGGTCCATTGTCTGTCTCTGTGCAGAGTAGAAAAAAAGAAGATAAGAACCCTACTGATTAGTTTTTGAGCATGTGCCATGGATTCCTAAGGGTATTTCAACAATGTGATTGATATTGAGAACCTGCCGGCAGCAAAAACAAAAGATAGAAACGAAGAGGTATGACCGAAAGATTCTCCATGTTCGGAATTGAACGTCTACAAGTATGGAGTGTTTCTCGGTTTCCGGGGCCAATTCATACGACTAGCCACTAAATTGATATAGAATATACGGTTGGTGGTGAAATAGATTTGTACGGGGCGTGCGTCGTCAAGTACTTGGTCTGCTGGCACAAGAAAAGGTAGCACTCAAAATATATGTTTCTCTCAGAGCCGCAAGCTACATCTGCTGATCTTAGGTTTTCGCTCGTCGGTATCCCAATTCGAATATCAGCGTGGTTTTGGTTGGCAGTGAGCCTTTTTGGCTGGAATACTTGTCAGTTTTTTGCTGCTGGTGATCAAAGAGTACTTCTCCAATACCTTTTGCTGTGGGCTGGTTCTGCATTCCTGTCAATTCTTATTCATGAAATGGGTCATGCTCTTGTGTACCGATACTTTGGTCAGGACACACAGATTGTACTCTACCATTTTGGGGGACTTACAATCCCCTCCATGTGGGGAAACCGAGGTGTGAGAACTCCTCAGCAGCAGTTTCTTGTTTCTGCTGCTGGTCCGTTTGCTCAGTTTATGTTTATTTCTCTTATCATTGCTTGTTTCAAGATAGCCGGTTACGCAGTGCCATTTCCAATTGAATCCATTGGAATAAAGTTTGGCCTGTATGAGGGCACACAAATCGATTCATCATTACTTTTTGCCACTCTCACTTTCCTCCTGTACATCAATATTTTTTGGCCACTTCTCAATCTCATGCCTGTTCCTCCACTCGATGGTGGTCAAATGGTGAGAGAGGGGCTTCTGTCGTGCGGTATTACTGATGCAGCAAGGATTGCAAATATTCTCGGCGTTGGGGTCGGGGGGGTCATTGCATGGAATGCATATACACGAGGACAGCCGTTTCTTGGGATTATGTTCGCAATGCTTGCAATCTCTTGCTACCAGACCATTTCCCGTGCAGGGCGCTGGTAACACGTTCTATCGAAGACGTGCTCAAACGAGCCTCGCTGATTTAGTATTTTACTTTGGTGACGCAGGTTGCCAGGGAAGGCGACCTTCCACTTCCAACTGTAGCGCAAGGCTTAGGAACGTGCGAATAACCACAATTAATCCAAGAACACCAACACTTTCAAGCGTCGGGGTGACAGCAACGGTTCGAATGATGTCGGCTGCTACAAGGAATTCGAGCCCAAGGAGAATACCGCGTCCGAGATTTTGACGGAATTGTCGATACCTTCCCATCGAAACATCTGGTGTAAAGAGTCGAATGAATGCATAAATAATCCCAAGTACGACAACGAAGACCCCAGCAGCATCAATAGCCAAGCCGACTTGTTCGATAGCAGCATAGACGTCACTTAGAACCATGTGTGTTTCTCCAATACAGAAAAGGGATGTCTCGACTTATAACTTAGGACATCATTCTCTTGGTATGCACATGCTCTCAATCTTTTGAATTCAATATGGCCTAAAGGACCGGCAGAGACGGCATGGGTGGTTGTGAAGCATGTGATGATGCAAGGTTTTTGACCAGACGTTCACAGATTGACTCCAGATATGGTTTCACTGATGGGTCATCAAAGTTTGCTGATGTTTTTCCAGCATCGCCATGCTCTCGAATAGGAATCTGAATCGGAACATCACCAAGAAATGGAATTTCAAGATCTTTGGCAGTTCGTTCTGCCCCTCGAGAACCAAAGATATGGTAGTGCTTATTAGTATCTGGACAAATAAAGACGCTCATATTTTCAACCATCCCAAGCACCGGAATATTCACTTTGCGAAACATTGCAATTGCCTTGGTCGCATCAAGTAATGCGACGTCTTGTGGGGTGCACACGACAACAGACCCTGTCAGTGGCAGCACCTGAGATAGCGTCAGTGCTATATCGCCTGTACCTGGTGGCATATCAATGATGAGGTAATCAAGTTGTCCCCAGAGAGTGTCTCGTAGCATTTGGGTGATAGCCCCATGCAGCATGGGGCCTCGCCATACAACAGCCTCTCCCGGTGGAACCATAAATCCCATCGACATGACGGGCATCATTTGTGATGTATTTCCACCAGGAGCATATTTCATAGGAACAATTTTGCCGTCATTAATTGCAGGTCTTCCAGAAAGACCAAGTAGATGTGGCACGCTCGGACCGTAGACATCTGCATCAAGGAGGCCAACAAGGCTACCGGCTCGGGCAAGTCCAATAGCGAGACTTGCAGCAATCGTACTTTTACCAACACCACCCTTTCCACTCCCAACAGCGATCACACTCTTTGATTCAAGACCAATTTGTCCAATTTTTGCGGGAGGACGATCATGAGCGACAACTTCAATCTCAATATGCTGTGTCTCTGGAAACCTTGTGCGAAGAAGTTCTTCCATGCGACCACGAGTCTGATCCCAAAGGATAGCCGAGTGGGTTGTCAGACCGACAGTGATAGAGATGTGGTTATTATCACAGGAAATTTTTTTTACCTGATCCAAGTCCGTGAGTGGGCGACCTGTTTCAGGATCTTCGATTTCAGAGAGAATATTGCGGAGCGCTGTTTGATCAGGATGAGTGCTCATGAATTAATCAGTTTGTACTAAATTGGGGTGAGGAGTTGTTGTATCAGAATTAGCAGTCAGGACATTCGTGGCTGTCGCGCCAGCTTGATTTGAAGGTGAAAAAAGTCGTTTTGGTTGGAATGTCACGAGTATTAGTAAGACAACGCACCCGAGCATGCCGAGACCAGCAGCAAGCCCCCCGTCGGTCTGCACTCCCTTTTTTGTTGTTCCAAAATACATGGCAGCAATAATTCGCAGGTAATACACGGCTGCAATGGCAGCATTCAGTACCAGAATAACGGCCAATGATACAAACCAAGCACGTCTGCTACCCAAGATGATTGGACTTGTCCAATCAACTTCCAAGGCACTTACGACTAACGAAAGCTTGCCCCAAAAGCCAGGCAATGGAGGGATTCCAGCAAGTGATAAAAGAAACAATGTGATAGAAAATGCAGCAAAAGGATTTGTTGATGATAAACCGTTGAGGTCATTGATGGAACAGATTTCTTCACGAGGTGGCCGAGCCCCTTTACCAGTTGACCACTCCGGCCAGACATGACCTAAATATGTGATGCCAGCAAACACTCCAACAGTAGCAAGTACATATGTGGCAATATACAAAAGGGTAGCAGACATTCCTCCAAGACTGATTGTCCAGATGGTGTCAGCATTTACAGCACCATCAAATGACCGCTCTGCTCGCGTGACCGCAGCAGCGGCAGCAACGGCGACACCTACGAGTAAATATCCAGCATGCGCAATTGAAGAGCAGGCGAGCAAACGACGTATATTTGTTTGAACCAATGCCATAACATTCCCAACAGTCATAGTAATGGCAGCGAGAATGGCAGCGAGATGCCAGAGAAAAGATAAGTGAATGAGAGCGGCAGGCCCTACTTCGCTTGCTGTACCAAGTGGTGGAATAGCAAATGAAAGAATACGCGCCAGTAGCACAATACCAGCAATTTTTGGAAGAGTAGATAAAACGGCAGCATTTCCTGGACTGGTGCCCTCATATACATCAGGAGCATAAAAGTGCATGGGCATAGCAGCCATGCGAAATGCTGCTCCAGCCATAGCCATACCTACCGCGGCTGGTAAAAGGACTGCAGCCATATTCACAATTTCGGGATTGGAAGATCGCAGGGCATCTCCAATCGCCAATAAATTGGTAGAACCACCAATCCCATAAAAACAGACTAATGAGTAGAGGAATATAGCTGAAGCTATAAGTGAAAGGAAAAAGTATTTGAGACTCGCTTCCTGGCCACGAGCATCTGTTCGCTTGAGTGCCAACAGTATGTACGTTGGAATCGAGACAAGTTCCAGGCCAATGAACATGAGCACGAGATCATTTGAGATGCCAACGAGTGAGAGGCCAGCTAAAAGAATGAGAAATGTTCCAGCTTCTTCACATGTACTCTTGCGAGAGAGGCCACTGCCATAGACCGTCGCTGAATGGAATCGATCACCACTCAAGACAAGCACGAGTAGGCCTCCAGTTGCAAATACAAGCCATCGAATATAGATCGAAAAACTATCAACTGTGATAGGTCCTGAGATAATAGAAGAGCCATCAGCAGGTAGACCACCAGCCGTTCCCATGGCTGATAAAATGCCAATTAGCGCAATGCCCCACCCTTTTTGGAGGCCAAGAAATGCTCCTCCGAGAATCGCAATGAGTGCAAATACGATGAGTACGATCTCAGGGGTAAGCAACTTTATTGTTTCAAGCGAAGTCATCATGGTGTTTGCGTTGGGTTCACTTGGTGAGAGGGTGCGAAAGCGACCTGAGGCACTTTTGTAACTGATTGCGGCAAGGCGTTCATTCGAATCATGAACGCTTCCCGAGCAGCACCTGCTGAAAATTCAATTGCTGGTGCTGACGGACGCAGAAAAGTTTGTGGGACAATACCAATCCACACAACAAAAACAACCGGAAAATCCCCCCCCTACCCTCCTGTAAAATC
>JBDOMS010000189.1:0-1541 GCA_039831735.1 Pirellulales bacterium | reverse complement strand
GCGTGTTCTTAGTAAGCATGCATTTTGGAATGGGCCCATAGCTATGTGCAGCCAAATCTAGCTAGAATACGAAGAGGTTTTACAACACCAAGGGCGGTATGAAAGGTAAACATATGAAAGCGGTAAAAAAAGCTTTTACCCTAGTCGAGTTATTAGTGGTGATTGCCATTATAGGGGTGTTGATAGGCCTTCTTTTACCTGCCGTGCAGGCAGCTCGAGAAGCTGCGCGGCGAGCAAGTTGTACAAATAATCTCAAGCAGATGGGGTTGGGGATGCACAATTTTGCAACAGCAAGAAAGGAACGCTTCCCACCAGGGCGTATCAAGAAATCAACGTTTAAGACCGTTTCTTGGAGTGCTTTTTTTCTTGACTTTATGGAGCAAAGCCAGCTTCAAGCAACCTGGGATGCTGTTGCTGACCCTGATGTTGCTTCAGGTGATTCGCGTCTTTATCTGGCTGCGAATTTCACCGCAAAGATCAATGAAAATGCAACCCGAACAAAAATTTCGTTCTATTTGTGTCCATCAACAAGCCGGGAAGATCCCTCACGGTCTGATGATCTCATTGTCCAGTCTGGGCAATTTGAGGGTATGGCGTGTTCGGACTACGTTGGGAATGCAGGTGTTAATGCGAACGAACCACAGTTTTTGATGCCAAATGGGAATAGATATGGTGATGATACGGGTGTCCTCTTAAGAACGAATGCCAGCAGTATGGATGGGGGCGTGACTTTCAACCAGATTACGGACGGCCTCTCAAAAACAGTTGTTGTTTGTGAAGTCACAGGGCGTGGTCTCAGCAGTTCTTCGAGTGCAAGAGGGGTTTGGTCTTCAGGATTAAACTCGGCGTATATTGGTCACAACAATATGAGTCCTGCCATTATCAACCCTGATCCGAGTGATGTGTGGCGGCAGACAAATGTTCCTCTTTTGTCAGACCATCCGTCAGGTGTAAATGTTCTCAGCTGCGATGGTTCTATTCACTTCCTGAATGAGAGCACGGATAAAGATGTCGTAACGGGTCTCATGTCAAGAAATTGTGGTGAAGTTGTCAGCATTAATTAGCGACCAACATACAGTTAACGATGCATGAGTCTTCAGGAATAATACTGCTAATCGAGTTGAGAAACAGAGACTCAGGAGGCGATTACGTCCAAGCAACAGTATCAAACCTGGAAAGACACTGGATTTTTTTCGTGCTCGCTGACTAAAAGTTTTTGTAGATGAGATGCACACGTGAGTATGGATTGTCATCACGGTTGCAAAAATGTAATTCGGTCAGGAGAGCGTGTTTTCTGACCACTCAATAATGTTTTGGTATGCCCATGCAGACGGCAAACAAAAAAGACAAATATACATGCTGCAAACTGTGAGGAACGTGCCTTGATATCGTGGAAAACCATTCAGCGGCGGTTGGGAATACTGCTGGTCGTATTCAGTGTATGTGTACTTATGATACCCAGGCTTCATGCGGATGAGATTCGCTTTGGACGAAAAAAGCCGCTTCAAAAACCTGATCAGGCCATACGGCTGGCTTCATAC
>JBDOMS010000126.1:0-6279 GCA_039831735.1 Pirellulales bacterium | reverse complement strand
AGCCGGCGCAAGCGCTCGACCAACCGCCGCAATTGGGTTGAATCCTGCAGATCGCGCAAGCCAGGAGTATTCGGAGAGCTCACATTGATCACGGCGTAATCCGCCATGGGCGCAAGACAGTCCAGGGAAGCGGCGTAGTCATCAGGGGCCTGCTCCAACGGAGTGATCTATGTGATCAACAAGGTCCTCTCGCCAACCACAGATGACCTGTACCAAGTGTTGCAGAAAGACGGTCGATTCACAGTTTTTACCAAAGCCATTACTGCTAGCCGGCAGGGGAAGCTCTACCAAAACGTTCATGACAACTACACCGTCTTCGCACCCACCGACAAGGCGTTTGAAAAGCTACCCGGCAGGGTTCTTGAGTCATTGTTTCTCCCCGAGAATGACGAACGTTTAGAGGATATTATCAAGCACCACATATCCGACGCCGTTTACAGTGCTGGCAAGTCTTACGGAGCAGATCGACTTGGGGTTTCTGAGATCACCCCAGTAAGCGCCTTTGGCCAGCAGTTGAATTTCGCGATCAAAGAAGGTGTGCCCACGATAGATGGCGTAAAGATTTTGGAGACCGATATACCTTCAGCGAATGGGCTAATTCATATCATTGACTCGGTGATTTTACCTGCTGAAGAGAGTACGTTGGAGCTTATTAGAAATGACCCTCGTCTCACTCGGGTTGTTATGTTGCTTGAAGCAAGTGGCTTAGATCTTGCCTTGGCTGATGCGTCGAAGTACACAATCTTTGCTCCAGTCGATGAAGCCTGGGATAAAGCTGAGTTCTAACAACTGGTTAATGATCCGACGGGTATACATCGAGAAAAAATCTTTGCGATTTTAGCTCGTCATGTTATTTCCGGAAAGCACATCAGTGAGAACCCAATTCCGTATGCGAAACTACGCACGATTCATGGTGCACCGATTTACTTAACTGTTGAGAATCGAACAACATGTATTCAAGGGATACCCATTGTCGAGGCTGACAAAGAAGCGTTTAATGGACTTGTGAATATCATAGGCGCAGTCCTTTCCGATCCGATGGAACTGCCTGAAAACGATCTGACAAAAATAGATGGCATTCGTTTTGCTCAGCAGACCCTGATCGATGGATCTAATCTTTACAACAATGGTAAGTATGAGGCGTCATGGAGACTCTATGCCCGCCGTGGCTATGAATTCGCTGATAAGTACGGCAAGTTTTTCAATGCCAAAGATCTGATCTCAGCAATCAAACTGTCTAGCGATCCAGTTCAAGAATTTGCAGATAACGCCTGGGATTCCAGAAATGCTTTTCGGACGGCCTTGCGTGAGTTAGAAGAAAAGGATGACACAATTGAGGATCTTCTAGAAATAAATGATGATTCTAGTGCGCAGTTTGGACGATAGTTCATTTGAAATACGTTGTGATCAGCATCTGCGAACATTGTTTGGGTGAGGAGCCATGCTCAAGAACCCTCAAAATCCTTCTTGCCTCGGGGATGTCATTCCCTCAATGACCTGAGCTAACCCAAAAACAGTGAACAACAATCAGACACATCACGTAACAAAACAACGCACAGAACCAACGTTTACTTCAGGTATTGATCAGGCGAAAACGGGTGTGCTTGTAGTTGGCCATGGTACGGCACATTCCGGAGGCGCAGAGGAAACACGGTTAGTTGCGTCAGAGGTTTCTAGGATCCTCTCATCTACCCCGGTTGCCCTTGGCTTTTTAGAGGTCATCGATCCGACTATTGAAGATGCTATGCGACAACTTCTGACACAAGGTTGTACAAGGGTTGTTGTAGCACCAATCCTTCTATTCTCGGCTGGTCATGCACGGTGTGACCTTCCGGAAGCAGTTTCCAATGCGGTGGGGGGACGTAATGTGCAGGTTGTGCAAGCCAAAGCTCTCGGATGCCATCCAGAAATCATCAGACTTGCATCTCAACGAAGAAACGAATCACTGTCAGGCCGACCGCCCGTCAACCCATCTCAAACCATTGCTGTTTTTTTGGGGCGTGGGTCGAGTGCTGAAGATGGGATTATTCAATTTCGGGAGTGGGTGCGTGCAAGCCTTGATGGTGAAGTGGTTGCTCATCCTCATTTTGAAATAGGTTTTGCCGCTGCTGCACGCCCAACGCTTGATGAGGCACTCAAGGCGGCGACTCAAAGGAGACCAAAGCGAGTTATTGTGCAGCCTCATATTCTCTTTCAAGGCTTCGTCGAAAATCAGATTCACGATGCAGTTTTCCGCTGTCGCGCTACGTTTCCAGAAATAGACTGGGTGTTGGTATCGCGATTGGGTGCAGACTGCAAGGTTGCCAGAGCTATTGTTTTGCGGGCAAACGAGGCAGCAAATGCTGCTTTTGGAAGTGTCAATAGCTTTTTGCCCGAAAAGAATCTCTCGCAAGAATTGATCTAACACGCAACAATGGTATGTCAGATAAGAACGTGTGCCCCGATGGCAATCTTGGAGTTATATGGTTATGCAGTCAATTCGGTCATTTTGTGTTGAAAAAGAAAAGATGTTTCAAACGACGCGTCTGAAAATGGTTCGGCATCTATCGTTGGCTCTTATCACGACGTGGATGGTTGCTTCTCTTGTGAATGCTGCTCCAGATAAGCCTCCGACCGATTCGCTGACACCTGGTCCCAATGATCGGCAAATCACCTTGGCCGTGCGTAGCTATCTTGAGCGAGAACACTTTCTTCGTCATCCAATAGATGATGAGATTGCGCATCGATGGTTTGACACATTTCTTGAATCCTTGGATCCGATGAAAGTCTATTTTCTTCAGAGCGATATAGACGGTTTTCGTCAGAAAAGAGACCAACTTGATGATCTCGTAAAGCGAGGCGATGTAACCTTTGCCTATGAGGTGTTTGATCGTTTTCTTGATCGGGTGGATGCTCAGTTGCCAGTCATTGAGAAGCTTCTCGATTCCAAACTCAATTTTGAAAAAAAAGAAAACTTAGTAGTTGATCGAGACAACATGTCATGGGCAAAAAATGAGAATGAATTAGCAGATACCTGGAGGAAACGAATCAAGTATGACCTTCTTGTACAGAAAATGGAGAAGACTCCAGAGAATGAGGCGAAAGAAAAACTTCTCAGGCGGTATCGAAGTTTTAGTAAACGAATGCACCAGATGACATCAGATGAGTTACTTGAAATGTTTCTGACGTCTTTGACGAGCAGTCTTGATCCACACACGAGTTTCATGTCCCCAGGGACCCTTGAGAATTTTGAAATAGGCATGCGACTGCAATTGGACGGCATCGGGGCATCACTAAAAGCTGAAGACGGATTTACAACAGTTGCTGAGCTCGTTCCAGGTGGTGCTGCGGACAAAGATGGTCGCCTGAAGAGAAAAGATCGAATTGTCGGTGTTGGTCAGGGAGAAGCTGGTGAGATTGTTGACGCTGTTGACATGAATCTCAATGAAGTTGTCAAACTCATTCGTGGGAAGAGAGGTACCGTTGTTCGTCTCAAAGTGATACCGGTGGGTGAGACAGCTCCGAAAATCTATAACATTGTTCGAGCAAAGATAGAGCTTAAGGATGCCGAAGCGCGTGGGGAAGTTATCGAGCAGGGAAGTAAGTCTGACGGTTCCCCTTATAAAATCGGTGTCATCAATCTGCCGAGTTTCTACATGGATATGGCTGGTGCTCGCCAAGGGCAGGCTGAATATAAGAGCAGTACACGTGATTGTCGTCGTTTGTTGGAAGAGTTTAGGAACAAACAGGTTGATTGTGTGGTACTTGACTTGAGGAATAATGGAGGAGGTTCATTGCCAGAATCGATATCCCTCACAGGTTTATTCATAGATACTGGCCCGGTCGTGCAGGTTAAGGATGCTGATAAGCGTGTGCAGCCTTATGATGACGTTGAGTCTGGAGTTGCGTGGGATGGGCCTCTTGTCGTGCTTGTAAATAAGTTCAGTGCAAGTGCGAGTGAGATTGTTGCTGGTGCGATTCAGGACTACCAAAGAGGCTTAGTTGTCGGCGATGAATCAACTCATGGCAAAGGGACAGTGCAAAGTCTTCTCGACCTAGGACGCCAACTCTTTCAGAGATTGCCGAATGCTCCTTCACTTGGGGCTATCAAGATTACGATGCAACAATTCTATCGACCTGGTGGTTTGAGTACACAACTTGAGGGCGTCAAGAGCGATATTACATTGCCAAGTATCACAACTCATCTGCCAGTGGGTGAATCCGATCTAGATCATGCGATTGCATTCGATAAGGTGCCCCCAGCGGATTTTGAATCTTCTGGGCGTGTTACCGAAGATATGCTCGCCACTCTCAAAGAGCGATCAGCACGTCGTGTTGCTGCTGACGAAGAATTTGTAAAAGTTGCGCAAGATATCGCCCAATACAAAAAGCGCAAGGAAGAAAAGGAGATCTCACTTGCCGAAACAGAATTTGAGACTCAATGGAATGATGGAAAAGCAGCCGAGGATAAGGATGAAGAAAAAGAGGAGGAAAACAGAGCCGGGAGACGGCCTATTGTCAAACGAGACTTTTACTTCAACGAGGTAATAAATGTGACGATTGATTATCTCAAGGCCCTTGCAGAAGGAACAGCAAGTTTGGCTCGCGCGGCCCCATAAGTTGGGTTGTGTTCTAGTTATTCCTGTGAAGTCTCTCTTGCATTCGAGATTTTTTTTCGTTGTATGATCTCCCGGATTGCTTGGAGTGAGTCGGGATGAGAAAGCGTGATGGGGAAGTCTTCAAATAGTCGAGAAGAATCAACCCGCTTGTTTGCACCACGAGATCGCGGAGCAGTCAGATCCCATGTTGGAGGATCTGTTCCCATTGAGGATGAAATTTGCTCATACCATGCCCGACGTTTTATAGGATTTCCATCAGAGACGACATAAAGAGCCGAAGGGTTTTCCGCATCAGCCACAGTACAAATGACAGATGCAGCATCATCAATGTGAATAAGGTTCAGCCAGCTTTCAGGATCCACTGCCAAAGGAATGCCGGCTTGAAGATTCGTTACATTTGGCACGCGATCAGGTCCGTAAAGACCAGCGAATCGTAGGGATACTCCAGGACCAAGTCTGTGTTTTTTCAGGCATGCTTCAGCTTCAACCAGAACATGGCCTGCAGATCGAGAAGGATCTGTTGGTGTTTCTTCGTTCACTTCCGCGCCATTGTTGTCTCCCCACACACCGGTTGAACTACAAAAAATAGGCTTGGGTGTGCCCGGAATCACGTCAAGAATATGGGAAAAGCCACGTACGTGTACATCGTGATAGGTTGATGGCCCTGACCTATCGAAGCCAACAGACCACAAAAGGGTTGTCACCGCTGGAAGTTCGCCGAGGGAATGAGGGTTTGTAATATCTCCAATAATTGGTTTGATTCCTCGCTCTGACAACTCTGCAGCTCGGTCTCGACGTCGGGTTACGGCGTAGACGATTGATCCACGTTCAAGCCAACGTGCTGCTACCCGTAGGCCAAGATAACCACACCCAAGTATCAGTCGTTGTGAAGGTGAATGCATTTCGGTAGTCCAGCGATTTAGTCATCTAATGAAAGGCCTTGTGCTTTAGCACTGCCTGCTTTTTGGGATTCAAGCCACGAGTCAAGAATGACTTGTGCTGCAACTGCATCAAATCTCTTTTTTTTCTTTCCTCGTGTCAGACCCACCCCAGCCAAAAGCCCTGTCGCTTCGCGAGAGGAGTATCGTTCGTCCTGAAAAACGAATGGAAGTCCAATTGTCTCACCAAGCCAATGTGCAAAACGCTCAACCTCGTTTGACATTCGACTATCAGAACCATCTGAGTGGATTGGTAAACCAATGACAAAACCTACAATAGACTCATTCGTGACGAGGGATTGAAAAAAAAGACGATCAACTTCCTTGTCTCCAGTTGTCTCATGGACAGTCAGAGGACTGGCCAAAATTCTGTTTTCATCACAAACCGCAATACCAATGCGTCGTCGACCATAATCAACACCTGCTAATCTACCGGGAGGGAGTTGTGCTTGGATGCTCATTAAGGACCATCTCTTTTTTGGTGTTTTCGATCAGGAAACCGACCTGTGAGTAGAAATGCAGTGACGGCGTCTTGAACCGTCGGGCTTTGCATCATGTCATTATGTCGTACTGGCACAATCATGGTTGCGGTCGATCCTTCAAGCTGAGTTTCAGCGACTCGAACAACATTATCATCATCACCATCAAGAAGAGAGCTGAAGCCATGTTTATCATTTTTTCCACCGGCAACGATTGCAAAGGAACATGGTGGTGCTGGGAGTGATGTAGCAACGTTGTCCCAG
>JBDOMS010000203.1:0-1545 GCA_039831735.1 Pirellulales bacterium | reverse complement strand
TAGAAAAAATCCCAATGTACTTCGACTTCAAAGGCTTGCCGCCATACCGGATGATGCAGTTGTATTTCTGGCTGGAAGCACACAAGCACCTGAGGAGGAACTTGCAATACACGCCTTCAAACAAGTGTCTGAATTATTCCCATCACTCTATCTCATGATTGCTCCACGACATGTCGAACGTTCAGCCGAAATTGCAAAACTCCTTGAATCCTCGGGGATGCGTTGGCAGCTGCGTAGTGAACTTGAACGGAACAAGCCGTCTCCTGGAGTCCGGATCCTTCTCATTGACAGCACTGGTGAATTGGGCTGGTGGTGGGGGACAGCTTCAATAGCCTTTGTAGGCGGAAGCCTCGACGGTAAACGCGGCGGACAGAATATGATTGAACCTGCGTCCTATGGCTGTGCGGTTGCCTTCGGACCACACACACGGAATTTTCGAGAGGAAGTTCTCGCCCTTCTTGACGATGATGCTGCAGAAGTTGTTCAGAATGGCTTAGAATTGGAAGCATTCCTTCGTCGTTGCATGATGGACAATAAATTTCGACACTTTCGCAGCCAACAGGCAATGCGCCTTGTCTCTGCACGCAAAGGGGCCCGATCCTTTACAGCAGCACGCATTCTTGACTCTTTCCACGAGAAAAAAGAACAGCCGGCACCGGGAACCACCTAAGAACGAATCTTCCTGTTGCTGTTTTTTGACTCCTTTCTAATAATCTTTGTTTGTCTCCTCCAACGGGGAAGTCCGTCCTTCGCTCATCTCTTACTTTTCAGGCATGAGGTATATCTGTGGCATCAGGAAAATATTTGTTTACAAGTGAATCGGTTAGTATGGGTCATCCGGATAAGCTTGCAGATCAAATCTCAGATGGAGTGCTCGATGCCTATCTCGCACAAGATCCACTGAGTCGGGTAGCTTGTGAAACAATGGTAACAACTGGTCTCGCAGTCATTGCTGGGGAAATTAGTTCCCAAGGTACGGTCGATTACCAGAAAGTTGTACGAGATGTTATTCGTGATGTGGGCTACACCGATGATGAAATGGGAATTGCAGCAGACACATGTGCTGTACTCGTCTCTGTCGACAAGCAATCAAGCGATATTGCCATGGGTGTTAATGATGACTCTTCAGCTGGAAAAGATATTGGAGCCGGCGATCAGGGGCTCATGTTTGGGTATGCCTGCAATGATACTCCTGAACTTATGCCAATTCCTATCGCTTTATCTCATCGAATACTCAATCGACTCACGGTTGCACGAAAGAAGAATACTGTTGATTGGTTACGCCCAGACTCAAAAAGTCAAGTAACTGTTGAATTTGAAGGCAATCGTCCGGTTCGAATTGATACTGTGGTGGTTTCGACGCAACATGCCCCTCACGTCAGCAATGACAACATTCGTGAGTTTGTTATTGACGAGATTATCACAAAAGAACTTCCCAATGACCTCGACATCTCAGATATTACTTATCACATCAACCCAACTGGTCGTTTCGTGGTAGGAGGTCCTCATGGAGACTGTGGTCTGACTGGCCGAAAAATAATCGTT
>JBDOMS010000651.1:0-1546 GCA_039831735.1 Pirellulales bacterium | reverse complement strand
GTGTAGTCCATTAATGTTTGCAGTTTTTTGTTTTTTGCAAGCGATTCAATGATAATAATTTGAATAGAAATCATCCCAGTTGTGTTACTCTCAATATCAACAATTGGTCCAAAGAAAGATTCTGAAGGAACATTGGTCACGTTATCAAGCTTGGTTGTGGAAATGCCGATCACTTCTTCGGCTGTGATAGCAAATAAATGCGATGAGTCTTCGTTGCTTTCATGAATCAGTTTGACAACCACAGTTCGAGTACCAAGCCGCGACTCGCATGGTCTATCAAGGATGAGCTGGCAAAGATCGAGTACAGGAAGAAGCTTTCCCCTATAGCGGATAAGACCGCGTACTTCTTCTGGCTGTTGCGGAAGTTCTTGCGCAGAAATGAATGGCAGCACCTCGATAATATTCCTGGTATCAATGCCGTATTGCTGTCCACCGATAGTGAAGCTGAGTAGTTGCATGAAGATTCTTCTTGAACCGAGACGCTTTCGGGGACGCTTCTGGGAGAAACACGTAAATACACTCCAGTACGAACTCTTTGAAGTCTACAGCGCGTCAAAGGGCTGGGATGAGAAGTTTTTCAGATGACGTCCCATCGTCTGATGCAGCACTGGATTGCTCGAGAGACCACTTGATTGCAACCTTTAGCCAGCTTTTGCTCGTATGTTGCGTTTCTCTTCGTCAGCGACTCGTATACGAAGTGTCGCTGCAGAGGATGGAGGAGAACGTCTTTCTTGCACAAAACCTCGCCTTCCCTGAGCTAGGAAAGTATGAAGATGCGACGCGAGTCCGGTAGTGAATTCTGTTTTGAGTGTCTCCAGTACTTCTGCCCAAGGGAGACCTCTACGGTAAATAACACGGTATGCTGCCTTGAGCGCGGTGAGTTCGTCTGCTGAATAGCCAGCTCGCCGAAGCCCAATAGTATTTAGGCCAACAATGCTTCCTGATTGGCCATCGATCAGCATGAATGGTGGCACATCCTGAACGACTCTGGCGTGGCCACCAATCATTGAAAATTGGCCAACACGACAGAATTGATGTATTGCAACGGCACCGGAAACAAACGACCGATCTTCAATAACAACATGCCCACCAGCAAGCGAATTGTTAGCAAAGATACAATTATTTCCGAGGTGTGTGTCATGGCCCAGATGAGCACCTGCCATTAGGTAATTGTTATCACCCACTCTTGTTTGCCCATCAGGTTTCAGTGCTCGATGAATCGTGACACCTTCGCGAAAAACGTTGTGTTCGCCGATGACGATTTTTCCGACCGTTTCTGGACGGGCGGTGTGCTGTGGCTGCCCACCAATAACCGTATGTTCACCAATCTCATTGTCAGAGCCAAGAGATACGCCGGTCTTGATCACGGCACCACTTGCAATTCTGCAATAGTCTCCAACAGATACACCAGCTTCAATGGTTGCGAAGGCAGCCACCGTAACACCGACTCCCAGTTCGGCTTCGGGGCTCACAAGTGCCAGCGGATGAATACTCACGGAATGCCTGTTGTGTGGGGTTGTTCGGCAAAGGTGCCGTCTCAGCGGTT
>JBDOMS010000086.1:0-1557 GCA_039831735.1 Pirellulales bacterium | reverse complement strand
CCTCAGCAAGCACTGATGATTTTCTCTCAAGGCTTTGTCAAAAGTGGGAAACCGCAGCCATAAAAGCTAAAAGTCTCAGTGTGCGTGTTGTCAATCTTCGAACAGGCGTTGTGCTAGGCCGTGCCGGTGGTGCGCTTACACAAATGCTTCCTCCTTTTCAGATGGGTGTTGGGGGACCCCTTGGGTCTGGTCGGCAGTATTTTCCATGGATTCATTTGCACGACCTTGTGAAGATCATTGTTCGCGCACTCACTGATGACCGTTTTGTTGGTCCAGTGAACGCCGTTGCGCCACAACAAACAACAAACCGTGAATTTACTCGATTGCTTGGTCTCGCACTAAAACGGCCGGCCATCATTCCATTGCCAGCCTTTGTGCTCCAGGCAATTTTTGGTCAAGCCTCAGTAGTTCTGTTAGGAAGTCAGCGTGTCTGCCCAGCATTTCTCATGTCGCAGGCATTCACCTGGGACTTTCCTGAGCTCTCTGCTGCATTAGAAGATGTCCTAGCTTAACGGTGCTTACCTACGTCTATCTGTATTACACGCGTTATTGCTGCATTCGAAACAGCGGGATCCTTTTTTCGACGAGACCGAGGGATAGCGCCAAATATTATTTTTTGAACTAAAGCGGTGCCTTCGCTTCTATATGTCCAAATGAATTTGGCAAGATCAATGAATCGATAGTTTTTGAAAAAAACGGTCAGATAGCCTTTCAACTGCAGCGTTTCTATTCGAGCCCGACTTAATCCCTGCAGTTCCATAGCATTACCGAGCTGCTTGTTGTAGTCATTCCAATCATGGGATCGCAGGATGTATCCGGCCTCTTTGTTCTTGGCCATCTCTGCTACCTTCGTGCCTGGATATGGCACCATGACACCAAAAATGGGACGATCAGGATTCAGATCAACAGCTAAGTTGATTGTCTGTTGAATCGATTCCTCTGTTTCATTTGGTTGTCCCATAATAAAGAAGGTGTCAAAGCGTAATTTTGCTTCCCTCAGCACCTCAATTGCCTTTTTGATCTTTTTCTGGTTTGTACCTTTTCCCATTTTGCTCAGGGTTTGTTCATCCCCTGTCTCGATACCAAGGCCAACGCGAAAACAGTTAGCCTGTTTCATAAGCGTTGCCAACGCAACATCGATACAACTCACATGGGTCTGACACCACCATCGAAACTTCTTGTGAAAACCCTCGGAGATCATTTGACTCAGCAGTTGAGTCACCCTTGGTTGTTGCAATGTGAAAATTTCATCGCCAAACATGATTGTTTTAGGCTGAGCGAAAGCATGAATGCTTTTGAGCTCCTGAATGACATTCTCTGGAGAACGTGCTCTCACTTTCCGACCGTTGGGGTTCATACAGAAATTGCAGTCATAGGGGCACCCACGAGAAGTATGTAAGATGTACTCTTCAGCAGGTTCAAACAAATCCCACGCTGGGAGTGGCAACTCGTCCTGTTCATAGATAAGAGAACGTGACCCGCCGTGGCAGTATTGTCCGTCGCTGTCAATACGAGAGACGCCGGCAGGAAGTTTTCCGCTCCCACCTTGACCCAAAA
>JBDOMS010000247.1:0-1558 GCA_039831735.1 Pirellulales bacterium | reverse complement strand
GGCAATGGGCTTGATGCCGGATGCTACCGCATTCTTGTAAAATTTAACGAGGGCGAAGAGATTGCTGTGGTCAGTGACGGCAACGGCCGGCATGCCCAGTTCGTGCGATCTTTCTATTAACTTCTTAAGCCGAACGGTGCCATCCACCAGTGAAAACTCTGAATGGAGGTGGAGATGAACGAAGCTGATTGGCATTAAATCTGAGTCTGTTTTAGCGGGTTGAGAAGATCAGTCCATTATACGGTTCGCGCAAGTTCTGGAAAGAGATAATTTCATCTTGCTAAAACCCGACAACTCACTTGAGTGCTCACATCGGGCGTGGTATCTTGCGCGGCCTGCGATAAGTACTTTGGGCGCGTAGCTCAGCGGGAGAGCACTTCGTTGACATCGAAGGGGTCGGCAGTTCGATCCTGCCCGCGCCCACCATTTTTCCTTCCATAGTGAAATAGTGTTTGAATGCAATAAATCAACAGTCCTTGGCTCTAGAATACGGGCAAAATGGATATTGTTTTATTCCGCATCTTTTCTCGAATCATGAAGTCTCTTCCTGGCAGCAGGAATGTGAACGAATCTGGTCAAACCCTGATCTTTCATCAGTCGAAGCGTTTCGTGTCGACCAGCGTAAGTCGCTTGGAGAAAAAGCGCGTAGAGAAAGAGTCGATCCTGTCACTGATATTTCGCCGATATTTGCACAACTTGCTAAAGACAAAAGACTATTGGCACTGGCCGAATTGCTGCTCGGTGAAAAACCCTTAGTATTCAAAGATAAACTGATTGTGAAAGAACCCGATACTTTGGGATACGAATTGCATCAGGATTTCGCCTATATTTCTCATCTGGGTTTTCCGGGTAACAAACAACTGGTGATAATTGTCGCGATCGACCCCTGTACTTCCAGCAATGGTGCGATCGAGGTTGTTCCGGGTCTTCATAATCAGCTAGTACCGGGAACGGACCCGGACACCGGTATTATCAGTAGGGAATTATTGGACACTGGAGTAAGGGATTTGATCGAAATGCAACCAGGGGATGTTTTGATAATGAGTTCACTTTGCCCACACAGCAGTGGTCCCAACTTGTCCCAAAACAATCGGCGGATTCTCTTTTTTACCTATAACGGCCAAAGTTGTGGCGATTTGTATGACACATACTATGATCAGGGAAAGCCATGACTGACAGAAGACTCGCCCAGGCGATCATCGATCTGAAGATTCCGCGATTTGGCCCAAATCAGAAAAATAAGAGTGATTCACCTTCTTGTCTCTTCAGACCCAGAAGACTTCTGTCATCGCCGGAAATCCTGAGTCACGTCGGTCAGGAAATTGCCCGTGTTGTTTTGGAAAAATGTTCATCTCAGACCATTGTCGGGCTGGCCACTTCCGGCATTCCCTGGGCAGCGATTGCAGCCGAGAAAGCCGGACTTCCGATGCTTTTTGTCAGAAAATCTATTGAGCCGGTTGAAAGCAATGACATGCTTGAAGGTGTGATTCCCAAAGACAATCGGGTGGTACTTGTCGATGACCTGCTTTTTGTTGGGGATTCAAAACGAAAAGCAGTA
>JBDOMS010000208.1:0-6360 GCA_039831735.1 Pirellulales bacterium | reverse complement strand
TATCCTCCCGCATCGTGTGAAACTGAATGCCGTGACAGTCAGTCGGGATGGAGCATCAATTATCACGGTCACAAATGATGCAGTTGTTCGGATATGGGGAGTCAAGCAGCTGCAGACAAAGGATCATCGGCTTGGACATCGTGGAGCAGTATGGTCAGTAGCTGCTGCACCACAGCAGCCTCTGGTTGCCAGTGGTGGCACTGATGGAACAGTCCGTATCTGGCAGATTGATTATGGAAGCAATCCATTGCGTCCTTGTCAGGGTGATGTTCGCGCGGTTGCACATGCTCCCCAAAAGCCTCGTGTTGCAGTCGCATCGACTCAAGGCATCACTATTTGGGATTCTGTGCGTGCTGTCAGGGTCGAGCACCATGAAAGAGATTACCAGGTGAATGACATCACATTTTCACCAAATGGAGAACAACTTATTGCTGCCTGTGATCATGGCGTCGTCGAAGTGTTCTCTCGTAAAGATAGCAGCCCATCAGCTCGAGATTCACAGGGATGGACAACAAAGACATTTCATGCACACTCCCGGCGGGTGTATTCTGTCGATTTGGACTCGGCTGGTCGCTATCTTGTGACCGCAGGTGAGGACAAGATGGCCCGCATCTGGGATATTACTCACGTGCCACAAGAACGCAATGTTTTCAGGCATACGAAACGGGTGTTGTGTGCACGTTTTTCGACAGATGATCGATGGCTATACACAGCGTGTGAAGATCATGTTGTTCGGTCATGGGATAGAGTCCATGGGGTGGTACGTTGGTCGTACGATGGCCATGATGGCCCGGTGAATTGGCTTGCCATTTCTCCTGATCAGTCCACGCTCGCATCAGCATCAAGTGACAAGACCGTGCGCCTGTGGAATACCGAGAGTGAAAAAAGCCTAAGAGTCTTGGAAGGTCCATCTCAGCAGGTATGGAAGGTGACCTTTACAGCAGATGGGCGTCGCGTGCTTGCAGTCGTGGGAGATGGCAGCGTCCATATTTGGGATACTGAATCTGGTGAGACGCTCTCGGTCCTGCGTGGACACACCGCGGCGGCATGGGGTATTTCTATGAGTCCTCACGGCACGTCATTTGTGACTGGAGGTGATGACCAACATATCCGTTTGTGGGGCATGCGTGCAGAAAGCCTCTGGTCTCCATAGACCGCTGTACGACCGGCATTCTCAGATCGACATGCTATCGAACGACACGTGCGCCACCGCCGCGCATCACTTTTTCTACTTCCTTGCGTGTGGCCATCGAGGTGTCGCCTGGTGTTGTTGAAGCAAGAGCGCCGTGTGCAGCACCATACTCCACTGCCTGCTGTGGATCGTTGAATTCAAGAAACCCAAATGCAAGCCCACTTGCAAAACTGTCACCGCCTCCAACACGGTCAAGGATTTCAAGCTCGCTATATTTCCGGCTGTCAAAGAATGTGCCGTCATGCCACAAAATGGCAGACCAGTCATTCTTTGTTGCTGTGATGACTCGTCGAAGCGTTGTCGCTGCTACCTGAAAGTTTGGAAAGGCTCTCACGGCCTGTTCAATCATCTGCTTGAAGGCACCTGATTCAATTTCACTTATCGATTCATCAACGCCCTCAACGTCGAAACCAAGAGACGCTGTGAAGTCTTCCTCATTTCCGATCATGACATCCACGTGTTTGGCAATCTCACGATTTACCTCTCGGGCCTTTTCGAGTCCGCCAATGCTCTTCCAGAGACTGGGGCGATAGTTGAGATCGTACGAGACAATGGTGCCATGCTTCTTGGCAGCCGAGACCGCCTCGATGGTCAGGGCAGCTGTTGTTTCTGACAGTGCTGCAAAAATACCACCAGTGTGAAACCATCGTACGCCATCCTCACCAAAGAGCTTTTCCCAGTCGATGTCACCGGGCTTGAGTTGACTTGCTGCTGTGTTGCCCCGATCGGGATTCCCGACGGCACCCCGGATGCCGTACCCACGTTCTGTGAAGTTCAGTCCATTCCTCACCGTGCGGCCCATGCCATCATCATCTCGCCACACCAGATAATCTGTGCACACGCCACCCTGCATAATGCAATCTTCAATCAGATGCCCAATTTCATTGTCTACAAAGGACGATACAACAGCGGTCTTGAGTCCAAAGCACTTTCGAAGTCCGCGGGTCACGTTGTATTCCCCGCCGCCTTCCCAGGCCTGAAAATGTCGAGCTGTCCGAATACGGCCCTCACCAGGATCAAGACGAAGCATGATCTCACCCAAGGAGACTGCATCAAACGTACAGGAATCATGTGACTTGATTGGTAAAGACATCAGACGTCCTTTCAAAACAGCGAGTGCATACGGCGGATAGTGTAGGTGTGTGGGTGAGGCTATACGGTTGGGAGGGTATCGAGATCAAGGACCGGTTCTCCTGCTTCTATCGCAATGTCATTCAATGCCTTGACTTCCGCAGATGAAAAAAGCAAACCTCCTGCAGCATCTGTTCGAGATGCAAAGTCGGCCTCAAGCTGACCTGGTAAGATGCAATGGTCATTCCCATGCCCAAGAATATCATCCAAAACAGCTTTCATGTTCGTTGCTTGAGAGCGACCCTGCGCGAATGATCCTGCTGAAATCGCATCCGGGTGAATCACCTGAAAAAAGAATCCGCATGACTGTTTTTCTCCAGGCACCGGTGATCGGCTTCGAATCGTCGGCAATGATCCGCCAGTCAGCGCTGCGAAAAGTTCATTGATGAGGGCAAGACCATACCCCTTGTGGGCACCAAATGGTACCAATGACACCGCTTCATTCGGATCGGTTGTTGGCTGTCCGGCCTTGTCGACCGCTGCACCCTGGGGAAGTGACTTCCCTTCACGCTGAAACTGTTGCACACGTCCCATTGCAATTACCGATGTGGCCCAGTCAATTACAATCGGAAAGCCAACTGCATCTGTCGTTGGGAAGCCCCAGGAATGAGGATTCGTGCCAAGGGTTGGAAACACTCCACCAAAAGGCACAACCTCAGCCAACGACGCCGTGCAGTTGGTGTAGGCAATGTAACCACGTTGCGCTGCTTTCATGACATAACCGCCACCCCAGAGATAGTGAAATGCATTGTCGACCGACACGGTTCCCGTGCCGTGCTGGTCGGCCAACTCAATGCACCGGTCAATAGCTTCCCACGCTACAGCCTGTCCAAGTTTTTTGCCAGCGTCCCACACCTCGGCTGCATCGAAGCGATTTGGAATCTTTTGTATGTCTGCATTCGGCACACAGCCACCCACCTTCGAGCCGAAGAGGTCATCAAGGTGAACTGCCTTGATGGCGTTATGTGTGCGAATACCGTGACGTGTGGCACTCGTTGCTAACGTTGCGGCATGGTCAGCCTCGGATGCAGAAAACCCCCTGGTGGTATAGGCAGCACGCACAATGGATTCGTGAGATGCGACCGGAACAACATGGAAAGTTTCAGACATGGGAACCTTACTTATGAAAGAAATTTGTGTGGATGTGTGAAGGGGAATGCCACCACTCAGACGACTTTCTGAATGGGCACATCGGGATTTACCTGGGCAAGCGGTTGTTCACCATGCATGGACCGAACAAGATTCGTGACGGCAGCCATTGCCTGGCGCTGGACGCTTTCAAGGGTGCGAGAACCGATATGTGGTGTGACAATGCAATTGGATAGATGAGTGAGTGGGTGATCTGCTGCTGGGGGTTCATGATCGAGGACGTCAGTGCCATATGCGCGAACTCGACCATCAGCAAGAGCAGCAGCCATGTCCGCAGTATGAACAATTTCACCACGGGCACAATTAAGGATTACAACGTCTGGTTTCATGAGTCTAATGGTCTCATGTCGAATCATGTCTCGGGTGTCTGGTGTGAGATTGGTATGAAGTGAGAGATAGTCCACCTGTGGAAAGAGGGATTCAAGATCTTCTGCGCGCTCGATGCCATGTTCGGAGGCGAACACCTCATCCCAGTACACGTCGAAGCCAACTGGGTGCATGCCAAATGCACGCGCACGTTTTGCAACTTCCTTCCCAATTCGTCCCATGCCGACGATGCCGATCGTCTTACCAAGAAGTTCACGTCCGGTCTTCCGTTTCCAGCCGCCTGTACGGGTTGAGTCCGTGTGAAGAAGGAGATGTTTCTCGATTGCAAGGAGTAGTAGGAATGTATGCTCCGCAACCGTGGTGTGATTGACACCAGGAGTAAACAATAAAGGTATTCCCAGAGCCGTACATGCCTCGACATCGATCTTGTCGACACCGATACCATATTTGCTCAGCACCTTGAGTCGTGGAAGAGCTTTTTCAAGAACCGCCTTTGTGATGAGATCATCGCCACAGATATAGCCGTCAACTTCGCCAACGGCGTGAAGGGTGTCAGTTTCTGACAGCGGGCCGCGGGCGGTTACTATTTCCCAGCCGGTGTCAGCAAGTGCCTGATGGTGGTCGCCTGGAGTGTCCTGAAACGAGGTTGTGGTAATGAGTATGCGAGTCATAAAAGTGCGAGGAGGCAGAAGTAAGCAAAATCTCTAGTTTAGTGGTGTTTCTCGTGAAGGGAATGACTGCCTCGTATTTAGGAGATGATTCACATCTGATTCTGTTGTACAGTGGTTTTTCTCCTGTTTGAGTCTTTCTGAAAGGAAAATGGTATCTCCATGACCCGAAGGTATTGCGATGTTCACTGCGTGAAGTGGATCATTCTGTCTGCCGTGCTTGTGACGGTGGTGAGCCCATTGCTGGCTGCTCCGTCTACAAGACAACCAAATATTGTGATCGTCATGGCTGATGACCTTGGTTGGAACCATGTTGGTGTCGCCAAGCCAACATTGGGAACGGCACCTGCCGTCTATCAGACACCGAATCTGGCTCGCCTTGCATCGCAGGGACTGAGTTTTCCATTTGCCTATGCACAGCCGAATTGCGCACCCACACGGGCGGCAATGCTCAGCGGGCAGTATGCACCGAGGATTCATAATGATGTGTACGTGGTTGGAAGCCTGAACCGTTTTGGTCGCGGTGGAGTCTCAAAGCAGGATGCTCAGTTTGATGGGCCGCCTCAACACGAAGATGTTGCGGCAGAAGCAATTACGATTGCTGAAGCATTGAAAGAGAATGGGTATGCTACAGCCCACATCGGAAAATATCACGTTGGTGGTCACCAAGGGCCTGAAACACTTCCTGAGAATGTTGGGTTTGATATCAACATCGGTGGTTTTCAGCAGGGGCATCAACCGACCTGCTTTGCATCGCGTAAAGGCAATCAATGGACATTCAAGGGTGTTGGTCGGGGTGACTTCGATCGCTGGAGTGAGCCATACGACAGTACCTATCTTGCTCGACGTTCCCTGCCGTCGTCATTGCTTGGGACGCCGAAACATATTTGTGATGCTGTCGGTGATGCGGTTGAAGAAACAGTCAGTCGGCTGACGGCGGACAACAAGCCATTTTATATGCAGGTGCATACGTACGCTGTTCATGGCCCTGTCAAAGCCCGTCCGGATCTCAAGCAGCGCGCACAATCTCGAGCAGATGGGCAACGGAAGGCAGAGTACCTTGGCTTTATTGTCGGAGTCGATGAAATTCTAGGCCGACTGATGACTCGCCTGGAAGATCCAAACGGAGATGGCCGCACATCAGACTCAGTGCTTGAGGAGACGGTTGTCTTTTTCACGTCTGACAACGGCGGAACGCATGCCAATAATCTTCCATTGTCTGGTGAGAAGGGCATGTTTTCGGAAGGGGGTATTCGTGTTCCTCTTGTTGCCTACTGGAAGGGCCATATTCCTCCGGATACTGTAAGTGATCGCATGGTGCATGCGGTTGACTACTATCCCACCTGTCTGGCACTTGCTGGGAACACGTGGAAGCCATCATCTGATGCACATCCGCTTGATGGAGAATCCTTTGCAGATGAATTGCTTGCGCCTGGCACGCATGAAGATCGTGGTCCTATCTGCTATCTTTTTCCCGGCTATCTCGACCGCCGTGCTCAGCCTGGTGCATGGATCATCGATGAGGTTGATGGAAAGCGGTATAAAGCCTGGTATGACTATGAGGATGATGTGTGGTCACTATTCTCGATCCGTGACGATGTTGGTGAAAAGAAAAACCTTTCGTCTCAGAACAAAAAGATTTTAAATACATTGGCTGGTCGTCTTGATGAATGGCTTGCAAAGAGTCATTCGACGTGGAAGCCAAAGTATCCAATTTCACGACAAACACAAAAATCGGCAGGGAGACCTCCGCTGCCAGAGTGATCTTGTAGAAGTACTGAATCATTGAGGATTCTTCTCGGTTCTTACGATTCTCGCTTTAGGAATAGCCACCATGAATAGGTTCTTCTCAGTTGGTATAACGTTGACGACAATAGCGTTTCATTGTGTTGC
>JBDOMS010000184.1:0-6360 GCA_039831735.1 Pirellulales bacterium | reverse complement strand
CATGAAGAGGGCGTGATAAGCACGAGCACAAAAAACTCGTATCTTCAGTCGGCTCGCTGGCTCCCAGCCTGCAAATCCATCGCAGACATATATGTGGTCACGAGTGTTGAGGTAATCGATGGCTCTTTGTCGATTCCGAAGAAATGTTTGTTCATCAATAGGATGATTCACACTCCCCCACCACACCTCTTTTTCAGACTTCGGGTGCTGGACCACATGTTTGTCAGCAGGACTTCGGCCTGTCTTTGCTCCAGAGCGAATTGCTATCGCACCGCTCGACAAGATACCTGCATGCTCTCGAGACACAGCGTCTTCGTACAGACGTGCCGGTGAGGCATTACGAACCACAGTGGGCACCGATATTTCATGGGGAGACAGGTCGACGTGGATAGGCATCAGGCTGCTCTCCCAAAGATTGCACTGGATCGTTACTCATGATTGATGTCCAAAATGCATATGAAAGGGAAACCATGAGTATGAGAGTTCCCAGAGGAATAAAGAATGCTGCCCAGGGACTTGGGTGAACTCGAATTCCACGAAGTTTTTTTCGAAGTTGGGTACACAGATCAGCCCATGCGATAAGACCTGCGCGTTCACCATTTGCAACGATGCTTATGGTTCGCCAAGGCCCCTGGCAGTCCATTCGCACTTCAAGATGCCTTGTTGGTAAAGCTGCAGTACTTCCAGCCCAACGAGCGGCAATATCTAAATCTGCAACTACATCAGCTAGTAACGGGCGCAGTTGTTCTACCGAAATATTGTATATTACAAGCCTTGGGCGAGAAATCAGTGTCATGAGCGCAACCACCAAGACACACAAAACGACCAAAAGAATGACCGTCCAAGGGGCCCGCCCCATGACTGGTTGTAAAAGTGCCAGAGGACCGACTGCCATAAATCCAGCAATGGCAACACCTAACAGGGTCCAATCCAGTGATCCGCTAATTGCCACAGGTTTTTTAGAAAGATGGACGACTCCAACTACTACCAAGTACATTCCAAGGGGCAAAAAAGCTGTCCACAACGGCAAAGTATCAAGATACGGAATCACGCCTTCACAGCCATCCAGCTAAGAAAAAATAACCAGCCCAATTCTACCAGTGCCGCTACAACAAGACAGTATCGTTGTGTGTTAATTGAAGTATTTCCTGACTTTATTTGAGTAGTCATAACGTTTACCTATTCGGAGTCAGGCGCTACAAATTCAAGGTCACGAGAAAAAGCCTCTTGAAAGTCATAGACTGCATGAAAGTCCTCTCGTTTATCGTGACGAGTTTTTCTCATCTGACCGATATCAATCATATTAAAAACAAGTTCACCAAAATCACTCGTCGATCTCAGTCCCCAAGTGGCCAACACAGTACATGCCAGGAAGCCATATTGTTGGAGCGCGTATTGGCGAGCAGCCTCACATAACTCCTGACCAGTAAGGTGCCGCTCGGTACGACGACGTCGACGGCCCAATTTTGCACGAGAACTCGAGGAAGGAGGATTGCGTTTCTCCCTAACTGTCTCTACATCATCTTCAGGAGGCTCTACCCCCATTCCCAATGATTCCTGAGCGAATGACAACGACTCCAGAATAAATATATATGCCTCTAAGGGATATCTTTGATCTCGCTGCAAGAGTTCAGCAAGCGGATGGGAAGAATCAATAATTGGCATCTCGACCTCTTTCTAAAGGATACTATAAGTATACCTTTTTCTGAGCACGAAATGTCACAGATGCACAAAGCAGGCTATTTGAACCTTCAAATCTCTGCCTTTACAGGAAAAGATGTCATTCAATTCGCAGAGTGGTCTTCTACGATGTATTTATAGCCAAGTGGTGTTATTGGCCTTGAAAAGTCACGAATAAGGTCGAGCCCACGATCGATAAGGCTCGTCTTCGGATCGAATTGATAGACATCACGATCCTGACCTCCGGGTTTGTAAATTTGAATAGCAAAAGGCATGAGGTTTCGAGCCTGAAGAATTAACTCTACTTTTGAAAAGTTTGCCGCATCAGCCTGAAATCGAGGCAACGCTTCAAGCCAGACCTGATCGCTCACCGTTCTTGGTGTGATAATCCTCATAGCATATCGTCTTTTCAACGTTGATGCTTTTGCACCAAAGACAAAAGGAAGTGGGCCTTCACTAATCGCCTTACCCTGCATCTCTGGAGGTAGTTTTGTTTCCCTCAATTGCTTTTCTGAATGTCGAAATTCGTAAATACTCAAACCGTTGCATACCCAGTGCTCTGCAGAGTCACCAGACTGAACCTGATAACGACGAGCTTCTGGATTCCATTGTTTGGACTGCTTTACTCGGAAGAGACCTTTGTCTGGGGCGGCATACTTGATCTCCCCGCTTTTTTCTGCAAATGCCAGTTGCTCCCCATCTCCTGCTGAAGGACTCCAAGCATTATATTCCCATTTGTGAAAACTACATGACCACGTTTTCACTGCTTCGTTGCGGCGTTCCCAGGCAATTAATAACTGATCCAGGGCCTGTTGTTCCTGAGGATTGAGTTGTGGGAATACATTTGTATTTTGTTGTCCTTGGATTGCCTCTTGTGCACACACATTGGATCCAGCACACACGAGACTGCAAACCAACATCACTTGTTTACTGAGAGATTGAGATAATGGCACGAAAGCCTCTCCTCCTGAACTACTCATCCACTATAAAATCCGTCATGATAACGAAGGACGTATCGGACTTTAGCAATCATTGACGTCGGTTGCGAGGCCGTTTGGTTTTCATCAAAAACGACTAATAATGAGTCAAAAACATGTTTTTCTCTCTCTAGGGTGACCTGTAGTTTGATGTCTGCTCCTCTTGAACATGTTGACCATGCGATTGTTGTTGCACTTCCACTGGAAGCAAGACCTTTGCGCGAAAAACTTATGGAGCCTATGCATCTTCGGACGGATCAGCAGCGAATTACTGTTGGAACAGTTGGAGTACAACGTATTGCTCTCATTGAAGCAGGAGTTGGAAAAGCCGCAGCTCAACAGGCCACCAGAAAAATAATAGATGGCCATCGTCCAAAAAATATAATTGCAGCTGGCATCTGCGGTGGTCTCTCCCCAAAACTAAATCGTAATGCCGTTGTCATTCCTCAGGAGATAGGAAAAAACGATAATAATTCTTTTCGAACCGTTCCGACTATGACAGCAGCTTCTCATCACAAACACCACGTTGAAGGACTTCTGGTCACAGAAGATTCTATTGTCTGTACTGCCGAAGAAAAAAAAGCACTCCATGCCACAACCGGCGCCATTGCTGTAGATATGGAATCATGGTGGATAGCCCAAGAAGCAAATCGGGCAGGTATTCCATGGGGCGTAATTCGCACGGTCAGTGATATGGCCTCTCAAACAATTTCTTCTGATGTGGCTGCTTTAGCTTCAATAAAGACTCCATCTAGACAGGCCGGCACGGCTTTACGCATGGCATGGAAACGGCCAGCGATTCTGGCTGAACTTGCTGAATTAAGAGAACATGCCCATCAGGCAGCATCAGCTTTGGCCAGGTATCTCTTTGATTTTCTCAAAGCAGGATAAAACCATATCAGGGGCAGTAGAACGACCGTCATCACCGGGTTGCTGCTAGTGTCGCCGATACTTCATTCAGAGGGCAACTCCCTTGCACACAATTGTCATGTGTCCCTTAGGAAGCCAAGAAGGAAACGGCGATAGAGCTGCATCGAGTCCGTTTTTCTATTGTCATGGTTGATCACGATTCGACTATTCGCGCGTCACTCCCAGTCACGGCAGTGGTTCTTTATTCACAAAACCGCCACATGTCCATAACATCGTCTTCATAAATCACCTCGCAGTAGTGCGCCCCACACACCGCCAATTCTTTCTCCGTGACCGGCTGTGGAAATCTCTCGGTCGCATGACGATGATTCTGTATCGTCACACGAAACGTCAATATCTGCCGGTTCCTGTGCACCGGCGACAGTTTGGCAAAACCGACCATCGGCTGCCGAATCCCCAACGTCTTTTTCGCGTCGAGAATCGTGCGGATGTTGGACACCGAGACATCCTTCGGGCTCACGTCCCAGCAGAAGAGTGGGTTTCGTTTCATCCGATGTGGTGAAATCGCCGAATCGCCACTGAAAATACGAAGCACTCCATCCGCCATCAAATAAGACGTCCTCGGACAGTAACTTGAAGGTGTCGGCGCGTAGGTGACCTTCCCGAACCCGGCCAGCGGATCCGCCGTCCGGAACCAGGCCGTGCACGACCCCCACGACTTTTCATTGAACTTATGCCCGCGAGGCCGGACGCAGAGAATCCACTCGTCCCCGACACGATTCATCGTCGCCTCCATGAACCGGCCCTCGCCCGGCGTCTCCTGCCGCACGATCGGCCCCGTCCTCACCCATTCGTATCGTTTCGTCTTCGCATCAAAACGATACTCGATCACTGCGATCCCGTTTCGACCAAAGTGCGGTGTCTCAAGCCACCGCGAGCAATCTGCGTCGAGCGGTTCCGGTGGCCGCGCCCAGTGATTCATGGTCGGCGTGCCTAACTTGAGCGAACAGAATTGCTCGCCTTTTTCAAAGCCTTTCTGACGCAGTCGAGTCGCTGGCGTGAGCAGATCGATATCGTCGCCGGCGTCATTCAGCTGGAAGTGGACGTGCTCAATCCACTGTACGCCTCGAAGTTTTTCGTCCTCGTGCGGATCGAGCAGCCGCCCATCCGTCACCGCGCGGGCCCGCGTGTACCATCCCGCAACAAACACGTTTGCGTTCGAAAAGACATCACCATTGGAATCGACCGCGCCCTTTGGCACGCCAAACACTTTTGGACAGCCATGGATTTTCAAGAACCGCGACCCGTCGCGAAGCGGATCCCAGTCTTCGCGAAACCGTGCAAGCAATCCCTCCTTCACAACGGCACCGTCCGGGGAATCGCGTCGGATCTGGTAAAGAATCGAGTGTTCCGCATCAGTTCCCGAAAAGCCGCGAGTCTGAAACACCCACACCCACCGCTCTCGGCTGACTTGCCAGCAATAGGGATGCGATGGCTGCAGCCAATCCTTCTTCTGCTCGCCGGGAATCGTCGTGTCCCCGATGAAAATACCCTTGTAGACGATGTTCGGAGCTGCGGCTTCCGCTTCCACAGAGACAACCGACAACATTCCGACTAGCGATGCCAATCCAACGAACACTTTTTTGAGGAGGTCTGCCATTTTGGTCCGATCAATAACAACTTGCGAAGTGATGTCGAGTGGGGATCGACAGTCAGCAGGATTGTGTCGGGGTTTTGAATTGATCACTGCAGGAAGCCTCTCTCGTACAGGACAGAGACTGTACCCACAATTGAATGCAAACGACCTGATAAAGCTTTTTTCTAATTTCTAACTTTAGAATGACTACTCTTTCTGAGAACGAACTAGTTTTCTCAATTCATTGATCTCTTTTTTGAAGCCTCCAGAGAGGATTGGAAAACGACACCATGTTTTAGGATCGAGGTTTTCATCATCTAGGTGGAACGAGGGAGCATAACGCTCTCTTTTCCATTGGTTTCGACTCCACAACACAAAAAACATCTCTATCCATTTTGCCAACTGCGTTGCTGAATAGCTCGAAAACAAGGGTTGTATTTGATACCAAACCTCGACTGGCATCTGTTTATCACGAATGGCATATCGCTCAATTGCATCCAACACCTCATATGGCATCAGATCTACCTCGTCCGTTTGGTCAAAATGAGCAGGTCGTAGCTCTGCCGTAGGGTTTTGGATATTAACATCCCTAAGATCTGAAAATGAATGCAATCCCTCTGGACCAGTCTGCTCCAACCAAACAAGCCAACGCCTTAGGAAGGCTTTATCAATTCCAGCAACAGGGGCAAGCCCCCCCGAGGTATCCCCATCCATAGTAGCGTAACCGACTGCTGCCTCCGAACGATTACTGGTAGAAAGCAACAGTGCTTTTTTTACGTTTGCAAGCATCCATATTCCTGGAGAACGAGCCCTCGCCTGAATGTTTTGTAATGCAATGTCATCACTATTCCATTCCAAAGAACGACCAATCGCCTTCGTCACCTCTGACGTGTATGATTCAACCATCGGTTCAACATCAAATTCAAGAAATGTTGCTCCAATACACCGAGATACTTTTCTCGCTGCATTTCGCGTAGTTGGCCCTGAATTCACTGTCGACTGGTAAACACATGTGAGCACGTGTTTCATTAGAGAATGGTCATCTTGATCATCAGCCAGATGTGTCATCCCAAGTCGGAACACCACCTCATCTCTCGATAATTCCTGAATCGATAACTGGATGCTGAGGGCAACCAGGCAGGCGACTGCAGCAGAGTCTGCTCCACCACTTATTGACACGACAAATCCATTTGAACC
>JBDOMS010000519.1:2405-6379 GCA_039831735.1 Pirellulales bacterium | reverse complement strand
CCACGGGCGAAACATTCTCAGCAGATCCAATAAAAGAGTGTGTGTCGCTCAGAACTTCAACGGATCGGTATCTCTGTGATCCAGACTCCTCAGTGGTGCGCAGTGGTTTAGTCAATGCTTTGGCTACGCAGCATGACATGAAGCGGATTGATGCTGAAGATGAGTATCTCACAAGCAATCATATTCCCCGTACCACACTTGTTTCGACATTTCACGTTGAGGAGGTGCTGTCATCATCTGTAAAGGCACTCAGGCGGTATTTTCAGAAAAGACCCCCGCAGTCATACGAGCTTAAGTGTCGCCGTATGAAGGTGGATATTGAAGGAGTACGGAGGCAGTTGCCAGTGGGCGAGGAATCACCCGCTACCATCATTTTTTGTCGAATGGGAAATCAAAGAAGAGCTGCAATCTGTCATCGTGTTGTGCAGGCCTCATAATTGTTGTACCTGCTCACTCACATCATTTTGTAAAAGTACCGCCTTGATTCCGCTCCATTCATACAAATGGGCACAGCGTGTTGCAGTATCTCCTGGCCCACTGGTCCCTGTTCGATGAAGCCAATACTGGTGAGCTTCTTTGATAGGCCATCGTGCAAATTCTCGCCATCGTTGTTTGGGCACAGGGGCTTTAATCCAACTCCAGTGATTAACGTGGATCTCAAAACATGGATCAGGTCGCTGTTTTGTCCAGAGGCGATATTCAATCTCACGAAGGGGAATGAGATTGCCGAAGCGGTCTTCCTCAGACGGCAACATCGTTGCCACCTCGGACTCAATCATCTGGATACCACGATCAGATGAGGTGAACGCAACCACTTGTGATGACGAAAGGCTGATAGCCGTTTCACGCATCCAGCTTTTCCAGTGTGCACGAAGAATGACTTCCTTTTGGTTCTCCTCAGTTGAGACGCTGATCAAGAGTGGGTGCGTTCGTCGATATTCAGCAACAAACGTTCGTAATCCAGTCAGCCACTGTGTAGCGGTGTCATTCATGTCACGAGACCAAACAATATGGAGAAGCACACTTCATGCGAATAATATGTATCACTCTAGCTTTACGAATGCTGTTCTTACGCTTCGTAGCACGAGCATTTGTCTTGACAAAGAGGCTCATGGTGTTCCGCATCGTGCGGTTAAGACAATTGTGGTAATCGCCCTCTCGACTGATCAACGGACCACAAAGGCGTTCAATATGATAGGCAACGCTACGAGTAGTCATCCATGGTGATTGCCCGAGGTGCACGCTGTTGGTGGCAGATAGATCATCAAGCATTGCAGTTGGGGTCGGACTTGTTTTTCCAGAGTCCGTTGGAGATGAAATCACAGCAGTATTTTTCTGCGAGACGACCACGATAGCTTTGGGAAAAGACTGGCCTGGCGGTTCGTCAACGTGTTGAGAATGACCATCAAATCGAGTCATTGATTCGCTCGAGGTGGATGTTTGTCAGAGTCGGTGGTCATTGCTCGTTTGAAGAACATATCCAAATCCTCCACCATTTCACTGATCCATGGTTCTTGATTCCAACAACCATGTTTCCCATTTTTATAAATTGATATCCCAGTAAGAACACCTGCGGACTCAAGTTTATCCCGTGAACGGGCATTACGTTCCGGATTGTCATGCTCTCCTGACATGAACCAGATAGGCGGGTCATCTTTCGTGATATGCACACATGCATCAGCAAGTCGATACAACGTAAACGCGTCATCAATACCTTGTCCAATAAAACGATTGCAATTGGCAGCGTCCGGACTCATTCGTGATTTTTCTGCTACGCTTCCGGTAATCATTTCCATAGGCCCCGCCATGACGACCGCTGCATTCAGTTTTGAGGATATGGATTCGTTGCCTCCATGCCCTTGAAGTTCCTGTATGTCATGTCCAGTTGCCATAAGACCAACAAGATGTCCTCCTGCAGAGCCACCTACTGCACCAATTCGTTGTGGGTCAATATTGAGTCGTTGTGAATTGTGTCGAAGGAATCGCACTGCAGCGTTGCAGTCATGAATCGCGGCCGGAAAAAGTGCCTCGCCACCGAGTCGATATTCAATCGCGGCGGTGACATAACCCCGTTGTGCAAGTTTTATGGCCAGCGCTCGAAACTTTGTCTTATCACCGTGTAGCCACCCCCCGCCGTGCACGATCACCAGACAAGGTAAAGTCGTTGCTTTTTTTGGTCGAATGATGTCCATGAGCAGTCGGCGATCACCATAGCGGGCATACTCTTGATCCAAATCAACGACCACATCAGTCGAAAGCACAGTGACCGGCCTTGAGGAAGGAGCCGATTGCTTCTCAGGCCTCGATGGCGGGTGAGGTGATCGTCCAGATATCATCATTTTCTGTTGATAGAGTCCACCAAAC
The DNA here is from genome assembly GCA_039831735.1 of Pirellulales bacterium. Taxonomy (GTDB): domain Bacteria; phylum Planctomycetota; class Planctomycetia; order Pirellulales; family UBA1268; genus CACORA01. The sequence goes on along the minus strand of JBDOMS010000519.1, from coordinate 4,015 downwards.
CCAGTGATGTAGAGCGACTGCATATTTGTATCGCCAAACGCACAATTGATCGGGCGGGTTGGGCATGCAATCTTTTGCATGAGTTGTCCAGATGGTGACCAGATCCAGACATCATGTGCTCCAGCGCAGTAGATATTGCCGGCTCGATCAATAGTCATGCCATCGGCGCCAAGATCAGGTCCATCATCCATGCGTGCCAGGAGTCGTCCATCATTGACACTTCCTTGCGAAACGATCTCATATCGCCAGATCTGCTTTGGTTTGTAAGAGGCAACGTAAAGTGTCTTTTCATCTGGAGACAAGGTGATCCCATTGGGTGTATCAAACTCATCGATCACGATCTTCATTGAACCTTGTGGCGTGATATAGACCACCTGGCCGACTCCGGTAAGCGTGACGTACACTCCTCCTTTGTTATCTACGACCAGGTCATTCGGCCTCATCTTTTTTTTATCTTCGAACGCAAATAGTGTGTTTTTTTTGCCCTTGTGGAGAATGGCTATCTCAGCATTTCCATTATCAGAGAGATAGAGCTGACCGTGATTGAAATACGTTGCACTAATACGTCCCGCCTGATCTTGTTCGAGAGAGACCTTCTTTTGATTCGGCTGATAACGAAATAACTTGCCAGCTTTGACATCGGGAAAGAATAAAGATCCTCGCCCATCCCATGCTGGTCCATCAGCTAATTCGAAGTCGCTTGCAACAACTCTCAGAGGAACGGCAGTGTCAACGAGGGATGTCGATGCCTGTGTAGTGACTATCGAAATAAAACCTGGAATGATGAAATAAAAGAATCGGTACATAGGGTCCTCGTGTAAAAACAACAGTTTCCTTGTCATGCCTCTAGGTCTAGAAAGATGACACCCAAAGCATACCTGCCATCGTTTGGTATTACTATTATTCCATTGTGTGTGTGCCGAATGATACCTCTTTGCACATGACTAGAGACGAGACGGATCAATCACGACATGCTTAATATGTGTTCTTTTCCATGTGTACGTGGCATGGACACGTCCATCATCCGTTTGGATAATCGCAGGATAACTAAACTCTGCTTTTTGTTCCTTCTCCAGAACAAAAACCTGCTCCCAGGAGATCCCATCGTTTGAGAGAGCCAAATTCAGCATTTCACGACGTCCCCATCCATCCGTGTCAGATCCCGTGTGGTTGTAGATCAAAAGATGTCTCCCATCTGAAAGCGTCACGACATCAATCCCTGCATTCGGATTTGGCAGGTTCGTTCTCGTCAATGCGGACCACGACTTTCCTTTGTCAGATGACGCTGTGCTCGCAAGGACCCCCTCTTTCGTACGACATAGCGCTTTGAGAGTGCCGTCTGAAGATTGAAAAATCGTCGGTTGAATGGCGTTGAATCCATGAGGGTTTTGCACATCGTTTCCGCGTATCCATGTCCCTGTTGGAAGCCCCTTTGTGAGAGGAATGCACTCGAAATGAACTTTCCAACCGTCATGTTCTGTTGATGAGCCACACAGGAGTCTGTGATCGTCAAGTAGGTATGGTTTGCATCGGACTGGACCAAGAATGCCTTCTGGGAGTCGTTGTCGATCACGATACGTTCGTCCACGATCATAACTGATCATTATTTC
>JBDOMS010000519.1:0-2395 GCA_039831735.1 Pirellulales bacterium | reverse complement strand
TCACCCCACCATGAACGAGGATCTGGTCCAACCTTGAAGAACAGTAACAGTGGACCATCGTCAGGTGGCTGGAACAGGACTGGATTCCAGCAGGGGTGCCGAAGGTCACCGTGTTGAATCCCAGTTGCTGTACGTACCGGTTTACTCCACTGACTACCGTCGTGGTAGCTTGTCCAGATACACACATCCTTATTTTTTTCTTGTGTGCCCGCAAACCATGCTGCAGCAAGACCTCGGCTTGTCATGCATATGGTTGACGCGTGACACTGAGGCGTCGGAGGCTTGTCAAAAATAAACTCCTCATGCATTACTGCTGAGGCTTTCTGATCCGAGTGGTTGAAGGAGGCCTGCATCTGCGCGTTAGAAAAATCGTTGCAGTCTTTATGATTGGCGTAATAGAGTCTTCCGTCTTCAGCACCTATCAAGAGATCGGGCTTTCCATCTTGATCGAAATCACAGGTCGCAGGACTACTGGTATGACCTGCAATATTCCGGTCCGTCAGATTGCCAACGCGATGTAGAAATATTTTCCCTTTTTCTCGTGCAACATTTCGATACAGGACTGCATTTTCAGAATTGACAAGGATGTCCAAAAAGCCATCACCATCCCAGTCAACAACGTTTAGTTTTATGCGTCCTGAGCGACCGGCTGATCGTGGGTTAAGGCGAATGGGATTCCCGTGTGTGTCAACGAAACAACGTTGAGCGTTGCCAACGCGTTGAGTTTGCGGATCACGTCGGCGCAGTGTGAGATACCCTTCCTGATCAAGGAGAATCAGATCGAACAAAGTATCATTATCAAAATCAATCATGATTGGCGTTGTCCGCCATTGCGTCAGGGACGCAGTTGACATGCCTTTCCACCAATACCAACGTGGAGGGTGTTCGAACGGGCCATCCTCAAATGATATGTGTTTGTAGTAATCTTCTTCCCGAATAAGGAGTCCGAGCTGAGACAGGATTGAATTGAAGAGAATGTCACCGTCTCCGTCGTTGTCCCAGTCACCAACAGAAAGCGTTGTGTATCCCCATTTGGCCTCACATGGCCCTTGTATAGAACCTTTCTCTTCAGCCATGATCCGGAATGGCATCTGGTTTCCATTGCGTCTCAGCTGTATGAGTTGTGGAGCAGACCATGTTGGCAATGTGCCATGAAGGCAGCCAAGATTCGTGAAAACTGCAATGTTTCCTGCGGTATTTCCACAGACAATGTCTTCATCACCATCCGAGTCGAGATCATAGGCATATGGCGTTGCCAATGCGCCAAATTTGAGCGTATCCGCCTTTTGTTGAAAGTAGAAAGGAATGCTGAATTGTGGAAGTCCATTAGGAGTTGTTCCTTGATGCTCCACAAATGCGACGCGTCCATCTTCATCCCCAACAATGAGGTCGAGATCACCATCGTGATCCCAGTCAAACGCCGTTGGGGTGATCATTTGGAGATGCATGTGCAACGGTTGTCCGTCAGCACATCGCAGCCTCACGCCTGCTGCGTACTCAGGATGTTTACGGGTCCCCTGATTCTGGAAATAGGTAAAGCCATCAAGAAACTCTCCACAAATAAGATCCAGATCTCCATCGCCGTCAAAGTCACCAAAGTTTGGTGAAGGCCAACCATAGACATCGATGTCCCCTCCACCAGCACGGAGACGCGAGGGCATTTCAGAGTAGACAGGCATGGCATCGGTTCCACTGTTTCGGATGAGATACACAAACCCATGGAGCAGTCCATTTTTCCAGTGCCCCATGTTGTCGTAGGCGTGATCCCAGCCATAATCTTGCCAATCGCCTACACCAACAAGAATGTCGTGATCTCCGTCACCGTCAAAGTCAACATATCGCCACATGTTTCCTCGTACAGGTGAACTATGAATATTACTCGTAGGATAAATACGTTTCAGGTTGTTGAAATCAAATCGGTTTGTTTTGTTATCTCTACTGATTTCCTTCCCTGGAATGAGAATGTGTGGTTGGCCGTGAACATAACTCACTTGCATATTCTGCGTTGCTGAACCAAGTTTGACTGCCCTTTCAAAGACAGGAGTCGCCTGACGAGGATCTTGCGTTTTGTTTTCAAAAAAGTAGACGCCGTTAGACGGTTTGTCTGGGCAGGCAACAAGGAGGTCGTGGTCACCATCGCCGTCATAATCCATTGGCATGGGCCACGCCCACAATCCAACACCAAGATCCACGTTGAGAGAAGGATTATTAAACGGTAACGGCTGAAGAGCATGATCGGCACAGGTGATTGGCACATGCACATGTAAAACAATGAAAAAGAATGTGATGTAGAAAAAAAGTCGGTGTGTCATGTCATGAAACTCCAATGGTTACAACACGGACAAATCGTTGAGCATGTAGGTCACATAATACGAAAGATCAATCACTCTAAAAG
>JBDOMS010000183.1:0-1569 GCA_039831735.1 Pirellulales bacterium | reverse complement strand
CCTGGTCTACGAAAAGTCGACACGTTTTTTGTAAAATCAATCAATTGAAGCGTGTGTACTCAAAGTAATCTGGAGAAACTATGGCTGTGTCGATTGATCCACGATACCCATCAATTGAAGACCTCCGTCAAAAGGCAAAAAGTCGAATGCCAAAGTTTGCATTCGAATATCTCGAGGGCGGCTGTAACAGTGAGATCAACCTCGCTCGCAACACAGCTGAAATTCGTGAGGTTCGACTCAAACCACAATACATTGGTGACTATGACGGAGCTGATCTATCCGTTGAACTATTCGGCATAAAGTATGACGCCCCGTTTGGCATTGCCCCTATTGGTCTGCAAGGATTGATGTGGCCCAAGGCCTGTGAACTCCTTGCTGCAGCAGCACATGAACAAAACATCCCGTTCTGCCTATCCACTGTCAGTACGGCAAGCATTGAAAATGTTGCAGACATCACAGATGGCCGCGCCTGGTTTCAGCTCTATCACCCAGCTGAAGAAGACCTCAGAGATAAGCTCGTTGCACGGGCGGCGGATGCAGGCTTTCCAGTCCTTGTCCTTCTCGCTGATACACCCACATTTGGATATCGTCCAAAGGAAATAAAAAATGGTCTGTCGATCCCTCCAAGGATGACGCTGAGCAATATCCTACAAATGTTGCAGCGACCATCATGGTGTGCACACCAACTCATAGCAGGAAAACCAGAATTTGCCTCACTCAAGCCATATATTCCAAAAGGGCTCAACATGAAGCACCTTGGTCTATTCATGAATAAAACGTTTCAAGGCAGGCTTACAGAAGACCGTATTAAAAAATTGCGAGACCTATGGAAAGGAAAACTTGTCGTCAAAGGGATCGTCACTGAAGAGGATGCTGAGAAAGTTTTATCGATTGGTGTCGATGGAATCATTTCTTCGAATCACGGTGGTCGTCAGCTTGATGCTGGCCAGTCGACGATTAGGCCAATGGCCAAACTTGCAGAGAAGTTTGGAGACAAGATGACTGTCATGCTCGATTCAGGTATTCGAAATGGATCTGATATTGCATGCGTTTTGGCAAGTGGCGCCCAGTTCACGTTCCTTGGACGTTCCTTCATGTATGGAGTTGGCGCAATGGGAAAAGAGGGTGGTATTCAGACAATCACGATTCTGAAACGACAACTGCAACAGGTCATGGAACAGGTTGCCTGCAAGACAGTAAAAGATTTTCCCGACCATCTACTCAAAGAGTAGCTTTTGTTGAGAAATGCGTAGCGTTGGGCGGGGGCTGCCTATCTATACGCTGGCAGTCATTCAATATTTCGAAGGGTTCGTTTATTCTTTCAGGACCATATCGATACACATCACTGCAGAAAAAATAATCTGCCGCAATGGGTTATCTGCCGGAACTGATTCATCTATCTCAAGCACATAATTATCTGCACTGGTAAAAAGTTCCTTACCAACGCCAGACCATTTTTTGGTCACATGCGCGAACTCAGTTCCATCATCGGCAACAAACCGGAAGTTCCACCCGGTCCACGAACCCTTCAAATGACAGAGTTCTTTGCCAGAGGCACTCAATACAGTA
>JBDOMS010000579.1:0-6420 GCA_039831735.1 Pirellulales bacterium | reverse complement strand
CTGAATTATCATTTTATTCATTGTCTGGAGCAACGCTATGAGCGTGCAGATGGAATTATCGCGGATTATTATTAGTGAAGTGAACGATCAACAGGTGGTCTACCTTAAGGAAATGGAAGGCGATCGTACATTTCCAATTCTGATCGGTCTCTTTGAGGCAACCAGTATCGATAGACGCGTGAAACATCACGAATCACCTCGCCCACTTACACATGACCTGCTCGTTGCACTTGTTGATGAATTGGGTGGGGAGTTTCAGGATGTCGTTATTTCATCGTTGAAAGAGCATACGTACTTTGCGACACTGCGTGTCGAAAAAGATGGTGATCTTATCGAAATCGATGCCCGTCCAAGTGATGCGATTGCTGTTGCAGTAACCTGCGAGCCAAATCTTCCAATCTACGTTTCGGAAGAAGTTCTTGAGAGTGTATTGGGCTAGGCGTCAGCGTGCAGTCCAAAAGCATTCCGAAGCAGCGCGCGCGTGCGTTTTCCGTTCTGTGATGAAACAATTACGTTGAGCCGCACCTCACTAGTACTCACGAGATCAATGTTTATTCCTGCATCTGACAAAGGAGTAAATAATTTGTTTGCAATTCCAGCATGACTGCGTATCCCGACTCCCGTGATTGAAAGTTTTGCAACCGTTGGAACATCAATAACTGATGCATTTCGAGATGATGCAATTTTCTTCGCGACGGCACGTGCCGACTCGCAGTGTGCCGCCGGTACCGTGAAAGAAATTTCTGCCTGACCCTGTCGAGGATGACTCTGAACAATCATGTCAACACTCAGCCCAGCTCGGCCGACTTCGTCAAAGACTTCAGCTGCGACACCCGGTGTATCAGGAAGGTTGATGAACGTGATGAGAGCTTGTGAGGAATCCAGAAGACAGTCTTCAACCGCGAGATCTTCCATGCCGTTAAGGCGTTGAACGACTTCGAGCGGACTCGACTTAGGAAGGTCGGCATGTTTCTCAGAATTTACATGGGCTTCACCAAAAGACTTTTCAAGATCAAATGTAGTGTGGGCTGCTTTCACAGCAGCCGGGCCATCTTTACGATCCACAAGGACAGAGATCTTAATCTCACTTGTGGTAATCATGTGAACATTGATTTTTTTCTCAGAGAGTGACGTGAACATTTGTCCTGCAACACCTTCAGCATGAGCCATTCCCATGCCCACAATCGATACCTTCGAGACCCCATGGTCATGAGATACTCCATCTGCTTCAATCTGAGTGGCGACCTGCTCAGTGCAGGCAAGCGCATTGGTGAGATCGGACTCTGGGACAGTAAACGAGATGTCGGCGCGTCCGCCCTGCCCTGCATTCTGAATAATCATATCAACAGCGATTCCCGACGTAGCAAGTGCTGAAAAGAGTGCGTGACTAGAGCCAGGCTGGTCAGGAGCGCCCTCGAGTGTGATGCGAGCCTCGTCTTTGGCCATCGCAATGCCAGTTGCAGGTCTCTGTATTGCCTGATCGGAAGCAAGAATTAATGTCCCAGGTCCTGCCTTGAAGCTAGAACGTACGACAACTTTTACACCAAATTTTTTTGCAAATTCTATGGAGCGTGGATGCATGACTCCTGCACCAAGACTTGCCAGTTCAAGCATCTCATCATAGGAGATAGAGTTCAGCCGTCGGGCATCAGATAAAACCCGTGGATCCGTTGTATAGATTCCATCCACATCGGTGAAGATTTCACAAAGATCTGCGTCAAGCACCGCCGCTAAAGCAACGGCAGTTGTGTCAGACCCTCCGCGGCCGAGGGTTGTGATATTTCCATGCTGGTCAATTCCTTGAAAGCCAGCCGCAATAACGATGGATCCATCTTGTAGAAGGCGTTTGATGTAGTCAGTTGAAATTGAGTTAATTCGAGCTTTTGTATGTGATGAGTCTGTTTGGATGCCGATTTGTGCTCCAGTCAGGCTGACGGCATCGTGCCCAGCTGCCTGAAGGGCCATGGCAAATAAAGCGACCGTGACCTGTTCGCCTGTGGACAAGAGCATGTCCATCTCACGCGCACTTGGCTGGTGTGTAATCTCATTTGCAAGACCTACGAGATAATCAGTCTGACCTCCCATGGCGCTGACAACAACAACAACCTGATCGCCAGCTTGATGCCGAGAAATAACTTTTTGTGCTGCTGCTTGAATTTTATTGGCATCAGCGACACTTGTACCACCAAACTTTTGCACTACGAGTGCCATACTGTTTTAGCCCTTTCTTAGAAACTCTCCAATCAGTTGCCAGCCTTCTTGGATGACATCATTTGAGAGAGCTGCAGAAGCTTCACAGTACGATGTAAGGCCAGAACTGGTGATATCCGAGCCTGCCATAACAAATGGCACGGGACCACGAGAGTGTGTTTTCGTGGCGATAAATGTCGGATGATCAGGACAAATAAGGATGCGGTAGTCCCCAAGAGACCGTAGATGGTTCCAAACCGGTCCAACTATTTTTTCATCAATCTGTTCAAGTGACCTGACTTTCGCCGTGGTATTCCCCTCGTGACTTGCTTCGTCAGGTGCTTCGACATGCACGCAGACAAGATCGGTATTTGAAAACTCTTTGATTGCATAACGTCCTTTTGCCATGTAATCAGTATCCAAATAACCGGTTGCTCCAGGCACCTCTTGCCTTTTCCAGCCGGCAAGAGAGGCAAGGCCGCGCAGGAGGTCGACAGCAGTGATCATCGTTCCGTTGATAGTATACTTTTCAATAAAGGATTCCATTGAAGGAGCACGCCCGGCTCCCCAAAGCCAAACATGTGTTGCCGGACGTTTCCCCTCTCGTTGTCGCTGCTGATTGATTGGATGGTTGATCAGCCATCTCGAGCTACAGAGCATAATATCTTTGAGAAGTTGACCACCAGTTCCTTGTGGAAAACTGTCTTCAATGGGCTTGTCCATGAGATCGTGTGGAGGTGTCGTGGTGAGGTCAGTCCCAAGTAGTGATGGCCGATCATTCAAGCCGCGGTAGAGCAAAAGATTGCGATAACTAACGCCAGGCGTGAATGTCCATCCGACTAGATCGGGGAAATTATCTGTGAGGCCTTGTTGAGCTGTTGAGAGCAATGACTGAGATTCTTCAGTTGTTATATGATCTGCAGTGAAGTCTTCCATGACTTCTCTACCATGCTGTAAAGAAATAGTGACAAGATTACATCGAATCGCCCAGTCATTTTCAGCTAAGTCAATATGTTGTGCTGCTGCTTCAAGGGGAGCACGACCAGTAAAATAGACAGTTGGGTCATAGCCCATCAAACTCATGCAAGCAACTTCTGACCCTGGGGAATACTGTTCGGGTACATGATTTGTCAGGCCGATACGACCACGATGAGCTAACGAATCCATGTGAGGGGTCGTGGCGGCTTCGAGCGGTGTTTTTCCTCCGAGTTCTGGACGAGGCTGATCTGCAGCGCCATCAGGAATCACAATGAAGTATTTCATGTTTGGACTTCTCCTTTTTTGTGTAAAAAGAGAAAGCGGAAATAAAAAAGGCTATTCATCAAGGACACTCAGGCAGGTGTTCATGCCTTGCGTTACACCTGCTACATCAATGGCGGCCATGGCATTCTGGATGGATTGTGTTGAGCAGATATGTGTCATGATGACTAAAGGTACACCTGTTGTATCGGCATTGGGTGCCTCGTGCTGGATAACGGATGCTATTGAAATGCCATATTCACCAAGAATTCCAGTGATGTGAGCCAGAATACCTGGCTTATCCGTCACATGAAAACGAAGAAAAAATCGTCCTTGAAGATCGGTCTTATTCAGAGAGTGGGTTGAGCGACTGGCGTCAAGTAATCCGGTTGTTTGAAAAGTAATTGCTGTTCGTCCAACAACAGTATCAATGATGTCAGCCACGACGGCGGATGCTGTTGGCATTTGTCCAGCCCCAAGCCCATGAAAGAACATTGGTCCAACAGCATCTCCTAATACACTCACGGCATTAAAGGCTCCATGTGTCTCAGCAAGGGGTGTCCCAAGCCGCACGAGGGTAGGTGCAACTCGCATTGCTAAGCCATCAACACCTTTCTGAGCAACGGCGATAAGTCGAATCCTGTAACCTAACTCATGTGCAAACCGGATCAGATCAAGATCGACATTCTCGATGCCCGTTCGCTGTATGTCATGCCATGGCACCCATTGACCAAAAGCAAGGTGTGCAAGGATAGCAAGTTTCTGTGTGGCGTCCGTACCGTCTACATCCATAGACGGATCGGCTTCAGCGTAGCCTTCAGCCTGCGCTCGCGTGAGGGTTTCGGAATAGTCGGCTGCATCTTCTTCCATGGTCGAAAGGATAAAATTACTCGTTCCATTGAGTATGCCTCGAATACTTTGAATTCGATTTGCAGCAAGGCATTCGCTGATTGCAGCAACAATAGGTATCCCACCCGCAATAGAAGCTTCAAATGCGATGGACCTCCCTTTCCTTCTTGCAAGGTCGAATAATTCAGGACCATGTTCAGCGAGTAAGGCTTTGTTGGCTGTCACGATATCCTTGCCATGTTCAAGAAGTTCAATGGTCATGGATCTTGCCGGTTCAAGTCCACCAACAAGCAGAACGGCCACAGAAATTGATGGGTCTAGAGAGATTGACTGTATGTCAGATGACACTTGGTCGGCAGAGAGTGGAAGATTTCGGTTTTTGTGAATATCACGACAGACTGCCTGCGCGACGCGTATCTGTCTTCCGGCATGTCTTGAGATGTGATCAGTTGAGTCTGCGAGGAGTCGAACAACGCCTGTTCCGACAGTGCCAAGGCCAACAATGCCAACTCGTACAGTTTCATTCATATTATTTCGAGCCTCCAGAATCTTTCGATAGTAATAAGCAAGCGTCTTTGTTGAAAGCGATTAACTATCTAAACCGTCTCGAATCACCAGCGGTTAATGGAACCGTGCTGGATATTCCGACTGTATCGGCACCTCAAGGGCAAGAGGAGGCCGTATCGTTTTTATGAAGTTTTTTACGACCATGGATGGCTGCTCTGTTTTCGTGGGAGAAACCCGATATCTTCGTCCTCACAGGCAACGCGTTATCGGTGATCAAAGGATGCCAGTTGTTTGGTGATGCCAAGTTTGTCTTATGCCAAAGGAGTGAGTCGTGGATACTGCAGCTCGTGAGTTTTTGATAAGTCTCCTTGAGACACCAAGTCCTTCAGGGTATGAGCAGCCTGTACAGAAGTTGGTTCGTGAGTATCTAAAAGATGTTTCAGACACGCTTGAGACAGATTCTCATGGCAATGTGATTGCTGGTAATAATCCAAGTGGTGAGACGCGAATGCTTCTAGCGGGGCACTGTGATCAGATTGGTCTGATTGTTCAATATATTGACAGCGAGGGGTACCTCTCGGTTCAGCCAATCGGTGGTTGGGATCCCATGCAACTTATTGGTGCTCGTGTGACAGTGTGGACTTCTGAGGGGCCGGTGCCGGGAGTGATGTCGCGTAAGCCTATTCATCTGCTGACTGATGATGAGAGGAAGCAGGTTCCAAAGATGAAAGACCTTTGGATTGATATTGGGGCAAAAGACAAAGATGATTGCGAAAGTGTAGTACGGGTGGGAGATTGTGTGACGTTTGAACTAAAATACCAGCCGTTGCGTAATGGACGGGCGTGCTCAGTTGCCATGGATGATAAGATTGGCTTATGGGTAGTATTGGAAGCTTTCCGGCGGGCTGTCGCAGCAGGACCCCTTCCGTGTGCATTGTTCGTTGCCTCAACAGTTCAAGAGGAGATAGGTCTTCGAGGTGCTCGAACAAGTGCCCATGGGGTTGCTCCACATGTTGCCATTGCTGTTGATGTCACGCATGCGACGGATTGTCCAACCATCGACAAGAAAACTGAAGGTGATATCTCTCTCGGGAAAGGACCAGTGGTATATCGAGGTCCAAACATGAATCCTCATGTTGTTGATCGGTTGCTTACAGCAGGAGAGTCAGAGGCGATTCCTATCCAACTGGCTGCCATTGGAAGAGCGACACCGACTGATGCGAATGTCTTACAAACCACTCGAGCCGGAGTTGCCACGGGGCTTGTGAGTGTGCCAAATCGGTATATGCACTCCGCGGTTGAGACAATCCAACTTGACGATGCAGATAGAACAGCCGACCTCCTGGCAGCGTTCATTCGTGGCTTAGAGGGGCAGATTTCGTGGTCTCCGTGACTCAGGATTGCACCGGTTCGAGAATCGGCGTACAGGAGTGACAAGACACTGCCAAAAAGGCACGTCTGGCACACTAGCCTCAGAATTTCTGTGGTCATTTTTGTAAAAAACGTCGGAAAAATGGGGACTGATATGTTTTGTGCGATCTCGGCACGCCGCTTGCGTTACTTTGCAGCACCCCGAGGTTGGGCTGCCAAACAAAAATAATTTGTCGCGTTTTCAAAGAGGAGTCTTCAGTGGCC
>JBDOMS010000051.1:0-1579 GCA_039831735.1 Pirellulales bacterium | reverse complement strand
ACCAAGCCGCAACCAAATCAAGCGTTTTTTTCGGAGTCTCTGCCGTGGGGTTCGGCTGGCGTGGTTATTCGTTGCCGCTCTTTTTAGTCATGTTCGATATTTCTCGTCGTCTTTTTTTTTGCTCGAAGGCGATGCTTCTTAGGTCATTTCTGACAAGATCGATACTGAAACCGATCAGGGAAATAAAACCAGAAAACCCAATGAGCCCAGTAATAACCGGAGCCCAATAAAGGCTATCCAGATTGCCTTGGGGATGAACTAGCATGTCGATCCACCAGGTACACGCTGTAAAGAATTGATGCGACGGAAAGTGATGCACCGATTTTTGTAAAAACCCAAGACCGTTTCAACCTTGACAGTTCCGTTTTGTCCTTAAATGGTTGCGACGCAACAACAAAAAAGATCCCCGGCATAACTACAAACAGTACCACCGCAGCACTAAGAGTGAGTGCAATACGAAGCACGGGGTAGTTCACCATTATGTCGAAGATCAAATCCATTTCACAAACCCTATTCCTCCCCGTATGGATTGTCTGGTGTGGTTGGGGCATCGTCAAAGACACCACTGAACTCATCGTCTTCAGGCTCTTCGTTGGGTTCATCGTCTGGCATAGCGAGAGTGTAAAAGCCTGTTAGGGATTGGTTCAACTAAGCCGACAAAAGCAGGTACCAGAAAAGGTACTTTTTGGGGGCTGATTCGTGAGTCACCATGAAATCAGATGTTTGTGTTTCCCGTAGTTTGCAGGTATTCGTCACCTAATTGGCAATGGTGTCTGGACTGAAAATCCGTGTGTCGCGAGTTCGATTCTCGCCCTGTCCACTTTACTTTTAGGGGGTTTCAAATCTTGGGGGCGTGTGTTGGTACCTGAGACGTGTGTTGGTACCTGAGACGTGTGTTGGTATCTGAGATTTGTTTCTTTTGTCCAGTTCAACGCTGGCTTGCCATGGGGCGAGCTCAGGTGCCAAGCCAAGCAATTCAAAAGCTGAAGTGGGTCAAGAATCCAACCAGAAACTGACAGGATTCATACACAAACAAAAATATAATTGTTGTTCGCTCGGAACGAGGTCTGCCCCAGCCAATTTTGCTGTCACAACGCTTTTCGGCAATTCGTTGAGCAGTTGGAGAATAGTAGCGGAGCATACTGATGACCAACCCACACAAAGAATTTCCAATGAGTCGATTCATTCTGTTTTGTTTTATCGTCATATTCTGTTTTCTTGTGGCGAAAGCCAATGAGCCGTCGAAGTCATCAGTCAAGAGCATTGCTGAAGAAATGGCAGAGGCGACCATTTAGGGCGACTTCGGCAGGGTCGTGGACTACACGTACTCTCCAGCCCTCAAGAAAGCCCCTCCTCGCAAGGAAATGATCAAACTCATTGACGACAGGTTCAAAAGAATGAAAGACAATGGATTCTTGTTGACGAAGTATGAAGTTGGAGATCCAGGTAGATTTCACACTCAAGGTGACAACACGTTTGTGATTATTCCAGCGACCGCAGAAATGAAGTTCTCTGCAGGAAAGATCATCACCAATTCATATCTTCTCGGCATTTCCTCAGACAGCGGAAAGTCGTGGAA
>JBDOMS010000085.1:0-6468 GCA_039831735.1 Pirellulales bacterium | reverse complement strand
GATTGTCAGTTTTGTGAATTTCTGGATGTGTGTGGGGATGCTAAAAAAACGGTTGCTATGTCACAACGTAAGCTGCTTCATGATGACAAGCACTATGGGGAAAATCATCAAACACTCACTGATTTATATCGTGGAATTCGGAAGCCATACAAGCCAATACACCAGACGGCAATTCATGCCCCAGCCCCCAAGCCTTTTGATGTTAAGGAATCGATGTCAACCGGGAGCGTGAGTGATGACGCGGCCCGGGCAACTATTCGTTCTGATCTTCAAAGTAGTATTTTCGTTGAGGCGTCAGCTGGTACCGGAAAGACGACCTGCATTATTGATCGGATGATAGCACTTGTACGAACAGGTGTTGTGACTGTGAGTCAGATTACAGCGATCACTTTCACGAATAAAGCAGCGTCTGAGTTAGCGCGCCGATTTCGTCAAAGATTGGAAAAAGATTCTGTTGACGGATCCCGAACTGATATTGAAAGACAGTATCTACAAAAGGCACTCACTGAAAGCGACTCGATGATAATCGATACAGTACATGCTTTTTGTGGTCGTCTTCTTCGAGAGCGACCAATCGAGTCAGGAATTGACCCTGCGGTGAAGACGCTTGATGCGACTGCTGAGCAGGTTTTTATCGGCCGAGCGTGGCGAGTGTTTTGTGAGAGCGTTCCGAATGATCCTGTATTATCACGAGCGCGAGACGCCTTGGAAAAAACAGGAATTGACTTGAGAGATCTTCGTGCTTCATTTGAAACGATGAGTGCGCATGGAGATGTGAAGAGTTGGCCTTACCAGCCAACAGAACCCCCTGATATTCGCATGTTGATGGCTCGGATTGATTCAGAAATCCAAGAGAGACTTCAAGGTGTGCAGGTGCCATGGCATCAGCGGGGTATGGATGGACTTATGAACAAGCTTGAGGTCATTCAACGGGCCTATCGAATGCGCGTTGATGATAGTCCATCATCACTTTTTAGGGCAGCAGAAATACTGTGCGGTAACTGTCCAAGGATCACCCAAAGTCTCTGGCTGCCTGGAAAGCGATCCAAAGAGCATTTGCAGCGGCAACGTGATAATAAGCAGGAACTTGAGAATTGGTGGGATGGCATTGTAAGTGAAGTTGCAGGATCATTGAAGCAGTGGCATGCCTATCGCTATCAATTTATTGTACCACTTCTTCAAGCCGCTCGGGATTGTTACAAGCAACTGAGGGCTGATGAAGGAGTGCTTTCTTTTCATGACCTCCTTGAGCGAACGGCAGAACTTCTGCGTCGTCGGCCAGATATTCGAAGTGTTTTTGCCAAAAAACATCCAGTGATTCTGGTTGATGAATTTCAGGATACCGATCCACTGCAGGCAGAAATAGTACTCCTTCTCACCGCAGATGATCCAAAAGAAAATAATTGGCGATCAGCACGTACTATTCCAGGAAGTCTTTTTGTTGTTGGTGATCCTAAGCAGTCAATTTATCGATTTCGGCGTGCTGATATTGATACATTCAATTTTGTAAAAGAACGAATGAAGTCTTCTGGAGGGAAGGTTTTGCAACTTCATTCAAACTTTCGTAGTAGTCCACAACTTGTTGAATGGATCAATGACCAATTTGCAGATCGATTTGAAGATCATCATGTTGGAGTCTCTGAAAAGTACGGACCAGAATTCAAGGCAAGTCAGGCTAGTCGGAACGTACATATTTCTGGTGTCCTTTCCGGCATGCGGCAGTTGCGCGTGCGCTCCCGGAATATTCGCGCTGAGGCAGAGGCTATTGCAACGTTTATTCGTCGAGCACTCGACAGCAAACTCACTGTTTCTCGATTGTCGAAAGACGAAGATCCAGCCTGTCGTCCATCAGATTTTATGCTCGTGGCATGGGATACTGGGCAACTATCAACCTATGCAGATGCGTTGCATGCAGAAGGGATACCTTGTGAGGTAACAGGGCGTAAAGGCTTAGACAGTAAAAATGATTTTTTGTTGCTTCAGCTGTGTCTTCGTGTTGGAGCTGACAATGACGATACGATAGCCGCCTTGGCAGTCTTACGAGGTCCTCTGTTCGGTTTTAGTGATCCAGAGCTTCAGGCTTTTCATCGCGCAGGAGGATGTATCGACGGCCGATTACATGTACCTGCTCAGTTGAAGGATGAAAAACTCACATGTCGATTCGAGTATGCTTCAAAGACGTTTCATCGTTGGCGACGATTGTTGGGAGCTCTCCCTCTTGTGGCAGCCATTGAGCGTATTATAAGTGAATCAGGTTTGCTTTTGGTGGCGTCGTCAGCCAGTGGAGTAGCGGGTCGGCGTGGCCGGGCAGCTGTTGGTGCCATTGCAACACTCATTGAGCGACTGCGGGCAGAGAGAAACACATTCACAACGATTCATGATGTCATCGACTGGATAGACGACCTTGTTGCAAATGAGTTTCCAAGACGGGATTTCGACTCGTTATCGATTGATGGAGAACCAGGGAATGCTGTTCGTGTCATGAATCTTCATAAAGCGAAAGGCCTTGAGTCACCCGTTGTTTTTTTGTGTGATGAGGGAAGTTCACATCGTCACCGATCTCCTTCTTGGCATATTTCTAGAACAGAAAACGGATCAAAAGGATACTTAAGAATCTCTGAAGAGGGTTTATTTGGTAGAGAGGGAAAGACCGTTGCATCACCAGTTCAATGGTCTGATATTGAGTCCAGAGAGCAGCGTTATCTCGATGCAGAGTCTCTCCGACTTCTTTATGTTGCCGGTACTCGCCCGGGATCCTGTGTTGTGGCCTCCATCTTTGAAAATAAAGATGGCGAGATTTCAGGTGGCTGGCACGAGCTTTTCTCGGGTCTGGAAGATGTGTCGGATCTTCCGAATCTGCAAGCACGAGATGACACAACACAGTCTCCCGAAAAATGTAATTCATCTATTTGTGCGAGACAGTCTACTGATCGGTTTGCTGCAATTCTGACAGCAACATTCGCTTCGGTTACCCCTCGAGATTTTCTCACTGAACCGGCAGAACGTATCCGCCACACCGGGCAAGGCCTTGGTCAGGAGTTCGGGACAGTCATCCATAGTCTCCTTGAAATGGAATTGGTTCACGTCAAAAACCCCCATCAAAAAATGGATCTGTACGTGGCGGCACAAAATGCTATCCAAGCAACAAATCTGAGCGAGAAAGGCATCGATCAGGAAGAACTTGTGAATCGTGCAGTAGATCTTGTACAGGAGATTCAATCCTCCACAACATGGAAGAGAATTTGCCAAAGTCAGAACCAGTTTGTAGAAGTTCCCTTTACCATTGTGGTGACACGAGCTGAAATTCCTGACGATAGTTTTATTGATAGTGGTCCTCAGAAATCTCAAATACCTACAGCTGTCCCAGTATTGATTCATGGTCAGATTGATGCGGTATTTAAGGATGAATCTGTAAAACCACCTCCGGGCATGTCTGAATGGATTATTGTTGATTGGAAGACAGTATCAGTAGTTGATTCTGATCGTGAGGCCTTAGCAACTCACTATCAGCCACAAGTTCAGTTGTATGCTTACTGTTGGTCAGCTGGACTCTACGGTGAGTAGTTCATTCCACGCTTTCTTAAAGATACTTTACCAAAAGCATGCCTGTTATGATCATTCCTGCACCAAGGGTTTTACCAAGGGTGATTGATTGTTGTGGTATGCCTAAGGCACCAAAGTGATCAAGACCTAGTGAGCAGACAACCTGTCCAGTAACGACTGCAGTAATGAAGGCGGCAGACCCCAGTCGTGGTGTGAGATACGCGCCAGACAACACAATGGAAGCACCGAGTGGTCCGCCTATCCAGTTCCACCAAGGCGTCGCTCTCATTACAGCTATTGAAGGAAAAGGTGGCCGAAGAATACATATTGCAAACATTGCTGTAAGCATAGTTCCACAAATGGAAAAAAAAGCAGCATAACGAGCGTCCCCAAGATTGACCTTCAAGGATCCGTTCGCTGCGGCTTGAGTTGCAATGGCAGCGCCAGCTAAAGCCGCGAGGATCATCCAAAATATTGACATAAAGTACTTTCGAAAAAAAGAAAAGTTTAGAATGCGTCAAGAGAAGTTTTTATAACTAATGCAGTTACGACAAGGATAAAAACAATACGAATCAATTGGGAGCCATGCCGTAAAGCAATCCGAGTGCCTAAATGACTTCCAACAATATTTGCTGCAGCCATCGGTATGACATAGTGCCACCATACGTTTCCAGTGAATGAAAAAATAATAAGTGAGGCTAAGTTGGTTGTCATGTTGAGTATCTTTGCGTTGGCTACAGCATGAAGAAAATCAAATCCAAGGATCCGAACAAAGAAGAAAATAAAGAAACTGCCAGTACCTGGCCCGAAGAAGCCATCATAAAAGCCAAGAGCACCAGCGATCAATGCAGCAAGAAGTGATTCAACCACAGTGCTGTACCGCGGAGCGTGCACTACACCAAAGTGAGGCGCTATCGTTGTGTAGATAAGCACAAGGGTCAGCATTCCTGGCACAAGGCGTCGCAACCATTCTGGTGATACAAGGGTCACGCACCAGGCTCCAAGAAGTCCTCCAGCGATCGCTGAGGTAATTGCAGGAGCAAGTGTGCTATATGAAAATGTCACATGTCGAGCAAATGAACGAGCCGACCATGCGGTACCCCACACCATGGCTCCCTTGTTGGTGCCTAGTATTTCTACTGGTAGAGCTGAAGGAAAGATCGCAAACAAAAAGGGGAGTGAGATCAGTCCTCCCCCGCCAGCCATTGCATTGATAAAACCTGCAAAAAGAGAACAGAAAGAAGCAAGTATCAAAGTGGTATCAAACATGTCTCTTTGAGGTACTGAGAAAAACAAGGTTTTGAGTCATACATTTTTCCTGAATGACCTCACCCGGAGTGCTTACCTTATTTGCATTTTGAAATAACATAACGATTAGGAAAGATTTTTGGCTTCTGTCACCCCGGTATCCACAAGAAAAAGTGAGTTGTACCCATAAGAGAGGAAATCTAGTAGGGCTGATGGCATCTGGTGCGTCTTGGAAGACGGTGGTTGCCGAAAACTATTTTGAGGTCAAGTTCACAGTGTTCATTTTAGTGTGTGGAGAGTTAAAATATGTTCGCTAAGAATGTCGTGGTTGGTAGTCTCCTGGCGTTGCTTGGAGCATTGATTATGGCTGATAGCGCAGCTGCTTGGCCGTTTGGCCGTATTTGGGAAAAAAGAAAGGCAGAATTATACTCACAGCTTTCACGAGATGTATCACGGCGTGTCCATTCTCGAGTCACCGTGGCCAGACAAGAACTCGAAAGCTCACTTGATAGGCAATTTGAGTATGAAGCAGGTCTTCTCAGAGAGAAGTTGGCGCTTGGATCACAGGAACTGAATGAAAAATTTAGTGGTGAGGTGGATTCACTTAACACTGCTTTCAAAAATGAATCAAGTGAATTAAGAAGTCGGTTCAAGAAACAGTTGCTTGTACTCAAGCAACAAATTGATTCTGAGTTGGCGCTCGCGAGTGATAGGGCAGCATCTGTTGCGGTTGCAGAAGCAAAGAAGGCAGTAGAACGAGCAGATGCTTCGAGTCGAGACATCCAGCAAAAGACTACTGAAAAACTGTCAAAAATTGAGCGCAAGACGGTTGCAGAACTTGAGAAAGTAATTCTTGCAACAGAAAAGAAAATAGATGGAGAGGTTGCAAAAATGAAGGTCGGTATCCAGCAGCGAGTTGCAGCTATCTCCAAGAGACTCCAGCAGGAACAGGCTCTCACACTCAAGGCCATTACAGAGAATAGGAATAGTGCCAAGCAGGCGGAAGGTCATCCGAAGTCTTTAGATGGAAATCCTCACAGAGAGCCAATGGCAACTGCGGCCGTCCCATCCTCAAAGCCAAAAACAGTCGATACAATAGACGATTCAAAATAAGATTATCTGACAACGCAAGAAAGTAACATGCGATTTTGTTGTGAGTCGGTAGCATCTTCTGTGCAAAGAGTTTTTTATCCTTCATGACGAGTTCGAATGATGGGTCATGTTGTGAAGAGATAATTATTGCTGGATTACACCTCGTATTGATGTACCTTGTTTTGATAGGCAAAGAGCATCACTGCGAGTGTTTCTTGTTGTCACCGGTCATCGTGAATACGATTTGTTATCGGAGGGGCTGAGCGGTGAGTGCCAAAATCAATCAGTACAGACAAATTTTCATAGCATGCGTGGGTGCGGTTTGCATCCATTGTTTTCCAAGTCTGAGTTTTTGTCAGAATGTACAGACTCCTGTCAGAAGTTTTAAGGCATGGGATGAAAACAATGATGGTGTGTTGATTCGGGAGGAGGTGCCAATTGGTCTTCGGCAACAGTTTGATCGTATAGACAGAAATCATGATGGACAGATAACGCTGGACGAACATATGGCTGGTAGACCACAGCCTATGGATTTTGATGAGTCGCAGCAGGTGCCAGAGAGGATGAACCGGCACCTTATTCACC